>CAYWOF010000014.1:0-13786 GCA_964459825.1 uncultured Phycisphaeraceae bacterium
CCAGGCCAGTCCCGCCCCGTGCGCACCCGCCGTGCCCTGCCCATCGGAGTGGCAGGAGGCGCAGAAGCCCTGTCCGTCGATGGCGGACCGCAGCAGCGCTTCGCCGCGCGCGCTCCGGCGCTCGTGCCCGATGGCGAGGGCGGGATCGTGGCACGTTGTGCATTCCAGGCGGCCTTCGACGAGCGGCAGGCCCGGGGGCACGCGCAGGGTCGGCACCACGCCGACCGGATGCGACAGGCCTGCCTGGAAGTGATGGCACGATGCGCAATCCGTCTCGTCCGACCTCCGCGGGTTGAGGGTGCGTGTCCCGGTTATGGGCTCGACCGTGGCGCCCAGGGTGGGAGTCGGATTCGAGGCCCCCCAGCCGAGGAGTCCGATAGCGCCCAGCACGAGCGCGCTCAGCCCCCCCAGGGTCCGCTTCCGATCCTGGCGACCCCAGTGACGCCCACCCCCCGCGCTCGTACTTCCGCGCCCCCACATGGCACGTCCCCTCCGCTTGTGCGCACGAGCGAACCTATTCGGTTGCCGGCGGTACGGGACTTGCCGGAGCGGCGAACCTGGAGCGGTGCCAGGGTGGGATTGAACCGGTAGGGCAATCTCCGGGCGGGCCTAACGACAGCCGATCGCGAAGGCCGTCTGGAACGCCACGACGTCCGAGACGTTAAAGGCGCCGTTGTGATCGAAGTCGGCGCGCGGATCCTGGAGGGCGAACAACGTCTGGAACAGGATCACGTCCAGCACGTCGAGGTGGTCGTCGCCATTGAGGTCGGGAGCGCACGCCGCGGCGCAGGCGACCGCCTCGACCACGAAATCGTCCACCGCGGCCTCCACGATTGTGGGGATGCCGAGGTCCGAGGCCACGAAGCGCACGCGAACGAAATCCGTGGGCGGGAGGTGCTCGCCGAGGACGAACCGGTGGTGGAACCACCCGCCCCCTACCTGCATCCCCGTGGGTCCGATGGTCTCGACCCGGGTCCAGGTCTGCCCGTCGTCGTTCGAGACGTCGACCGCGAGCGCGTCGGTGTAGGCCCCGGTTCCCTGGTTATTCGAGAACCAGCGCCAGTAGGAGATGCGCGCATCGTCGGCTCCGCCCAGGGTCAGTCGCGGGCTGGTGAGCGTCGTCTTGCCCTGATCGACGTCGAACTCCTCGGCGTTGAGGCCGGGCCGGTAGTCGGTCACCCAGCACCTGGTGCCCGTTGGCGTGCGGTCGACGCCCGGCTGGGCCGTGGTGAACCCCGGCACGCCCCGCGACCACCGCCCCCGGACCGCGTCGTCGTCGAGGGCGAACTTGGACCAGAGCAGATCGGTCTCGAAGTCGTCGGCGAAGACGGGCGTGAGCTGGGAGGCGACCAGGGCCGAGTAGGTCTCGCCGGGCGCGCCCGGCGGGTCCGTGACCACCGCTCCGCCCAGCGCCGTGGCGGTGATGTAGTACCTCACCGAACTCCCGCACGGCGCCGGGGGGAGCGCGCCCTGCAGCGCCGCCCCCCCGATGCCGCCGCTGAAGTTGGCGGTGGTGAACGGCGCTCCATCGACGCTCGTGCTGATGGTCACGGGGGCGAGACCGGGCTGGGAGGCCGCGGCGACCACGTGCACGTGCACGGGCGTCGAGGCGCCGGGCTCGATGATGTCGGGCCGGCCCTGGGGATACTCGAACGCCAGAGCCTGGATGGGCGGGCACGCGATCCCGTGCTGGCCGAAGGCGAAGGCGATGTCCTCGTAGTGCGGCGTGCCGTTGTTGATGTTCCCGTCGTCGTCGTCCACGACGAGGACCTCCACGGCGGTCATGGGCCAGGCGGAGTCGGCGAGGTTCCCGCCGATGGTCACCTGGATCCAGTCCACGTGGAGCTGACGCGTGAGCGCCAGCCCGGGCGCCGAGCCCATCGACGAGCCCAGGCGCAGGCGCAGGTCGCGCCACACGCCCGCGAGAACCTGGCCGCAGTCGTGCGACGCACCCGTGCACGGGTACTGGCGCATGGCGGCGTCGATGTCGCGGAGGGGCAACCCGGTGTCGTAGAACGCGGCGCCGAAGACGCCGGTGTCGTGCAGGAGCAGGGCCGTCGAATCGCAGAAGCCCTCACCGAACGCGCCCTGCGCCAGCCCGAGCGAGGCCGCGACGTGGTGCGCGTACTCGTGCGCGATGATCGTGCTGTACGCCGCGTTGCGGCAGCCCCCGCCCGACGCGAAGAAGTTGATCGAGCTCCCGTCGTAGTAGGCGTTGCACGCGAGGGCGACGTTCACGGTGGCCTCGATGGGAACGTCGAGCACGGTCAGGCCGGGCGCGCGATCGCGGAAGTAGTCGTGGACTCGCGAGACGTGAACGAAGGCATTGGCTTGGGCCGTCTTGGCCTCCGTGGGAGAGGTGTTCAGCTTCAGGGTGGCGGGGCCCGGCGGGTTGATCTGTCGGGTGTCCTTGATCTCGGCGCCCGCCTCGTTGAGCACGTACACCCACCGCCCCCAGAAGTCCTCCGGCCCCACCTGGGTTCGAACCGTCACCGGCGCCGAGCCGGCGTGGGGAATGAGGAACGCTCCCAGGTGGTCGGTGTAGGCCGCCGCACCCCCGTCGATGGAGGCCCGGATCGCCGGCACTCTGACCCAAGCCGGCGGGTTGCCGGGAATGTCGGGCAGCACCCCGGGTGTGACCTTGGCCTCGACCGTGCCCGCCACGTCCTCGTGGAGGATCTCGTCCCGCGTCTCGAGGATCGCACCGGTTGCGGCGTCGATGAAGAACGTGAGCCTGGCCCGCGCGACCCGATCCGGGATCTCCCCGGTCACCTTCCAGGCCCGCACGGCGTCGATGCGACGGCTTTCTCCCGCGAACACCACAAGCTCCGGCTCGGACCAGTGCGTCAGGGCCAGGTCGTGTGCCTGGGTCCGGGCCCGCTGCGCCGCCTCGGCGGCCCCCAGGGCCGGCGGACCCACATCCCCCGCCGGAGGCTTCGCCAGGCGCGCGGACACCATGACCACCCGGGCAGGGGCCCCGTTCATGACCACCACACGCGCCAGGCCGTGCTCCACGGGGAGGCCATCGATCGTCTGCGTGTAGGCCAAGACGATGAATCGCCCCCCGGCGATCGGGGACGCCCAGGACAGCGCGAGCGTGGGCCGCCCCACGCCGAACACCACGCCGTGGCTCGACCACCAGTTCGCGGCCGCCTCCTCGGGCGTCTTGGCCGATCCCATGGGTACGCCATACACCGAGACCACCCGGTCGCCATCTGCCACCACCCGTGCTCCCGACGGAAGCACGGGCGACCCGGGGTCGGGCGGCGTGACGGCACCGAACGCCGAGAACGCGGACGTAGACGCGAGACATCCGGCCACGCAGCGCGCGAACGAGTGACGCATGCGGCGTCCTCCTACGTGATGGCGTTCCCGACGGCGCGCCCACCCCGGAACAGAGACAGGAAACCCGGGGTCGTTCAATCTACCGCGGCGGCGACCGATAAGGAACCGGAAACTTATCGGCTGGACCGGGAATTCTTGACCAATACGTGCCGGGAAGGGCCAGGGGGTGGACCGATCGAGGTCCAAGGTGGGCTTATCGGGCGGATGCGCGGCGCGACCGTCACTCGACCAGAGCGCTCTCGGCCACCACTCCGGGTCCGAACGCCAGCAGCGCGCACGGACGGGGACTCCCATTCCGCATCAGTGCATCCAGAATAAAGAGGACTGTCGGCGAGGACATATTCCCGTGGCGCGACAGCACCTCGCGTGAGGCCCGCAACCGGGAGTCGTCCAATCCCAGTGCAGTGCCCACCGCCGCAAGGACCCGGGGTCCCCCGGGGTGGATGGCCCAGGAGGCGACATCCTCGGGACGGAGCGTCGGGCCATGCACCCGGACGCCGGCGAGCCAGTCGGTGATCCAGGGGCGTACGTGCCGCTCGAGGATGGCCGGCACCTCGGGCGCCAGACCCATCTCGAATCCGTGGTCCCCAATGCGCCACGACATGGCCGCGTGCGAATCTGGGAAGAGCCTGGACCCGGTCGCCACGACACGCCAGGCTCCCTTGGCGGGGCTCGAGGCCGCGACCATGGCCGCCGCTCCGTCGGCGAAGAGTGCGTTGGCGATCACCCGGTCCGGGCGCTGGCCGTAGTGGTAGTGGAGGCTGCACAGTTCGACGGCGCAGATGAGCACGCGCGCGTGGGGGTCCTGGGCCCCGAACGCGCTGGCGACGCGAAGGGCGTTGATGGCGCCGTGACAGCCCATGAACCCGATCGAGGTGCGCGCCACGTCGGCGGCAAGTCCGAGCGACTCGACCAACGCCGCGTCCACACCGGGCGCCGCGAAGCCCGTGCAGGACACCGTGATGAGGTGCGTGATGTGGCGCGCCGGCACGCCCGCGCGATCGAGCGCCGCGGTCGCGGCGGCGTGTGCCAGGGGTGCGGCCGCGACGCGGTACTGCTCGAGTCGCTCCCCCGTGGTGGGTCCCATGTCCCGCTCATCCTCGGCCGGTTGGAAGAACGCCGGGAAAGCCGAGCCCGTGCCATGGGGCTGGAGAACCACGCTGGCGCGCTCCGAGACGGCCGAGCGCCGGTAGAGCGTGCGCAGCCGGTCCGCCAGTCCGTCCCGGGCGCCCGAGAGCCGCTGGGCCAGCGTGCACGCGTCCTCCTGCGTGATCCGGTGCGCCGGCTGCGCCGTCCCAATGCCCAGGATCGCCAGGCTCATGCGCGGACACTCGTGGAGGCGACCGGTCCGAGCGACAGCCCCGCCGCCACGCGCCCGGCCAGCGATCGGCCGAGGCTCGGGACCACTCCGTGCACGCGGACCGCCGCCCGACGCGCCCAGCCCCGGCGCAAGCCCGCCGCCACGATTCGGCAGAGGCGCTGGCGGCGTGCGAGGAGGCGCGTGTGCTCGACCTCCCAGGCGCGGGGAGCCTCGGGTTCGCGCATCGCGCGGAGCGCGTGGGGCGCCACGGCGACCCCGCCCGCCAGCGCCCACCCGATACCCTCTCCCGTGAACGGCTCGACATAGCCGGCGGCGTCACCGACCAGCAGCAGCCGGGGTGCGGCGATGCGCCGGCGTCGGCGCGTCAGCGCGGGCGTGCCGCGCCAGGGTGCCTGGTCGATGGCCCGCGGGCAGGGCAGCCCGGCGCCGTCGAGGATGGCCCTGACCGCCGGCCCCGGCCCGCCCAGCGAGCGGACCGTGCCAGGATCGAGCGCCGCCGCGACCGCCACGTGCTCGCTCGAAAGTCGGACCACGCCGACGTAGCCGTCGGCGGCACAGGCCATGGTGACGGCGCCGTCGCTCCACTGGGGGTCGGCATCCCGGAGGATCGCGCCCGCGCCCATGCGAGAGCCGGACCCTACTTCGAAGGCCATTCCCGTCTCCTGCTCGGTGAGGCGGCCCGAGAGACCATCCGCCGCGATCACCACGCGGGCCCGAACGCTCGCCTGCTCGGCGCCGCGCCGGAGCGTGACGAGACGAGCGTCGCGACCGGCGGGGCCGAGAACGCCCGACACGCCGTCCGCGAAGACCGCGCCCGCCTCCACCGCGGCGCCAGCCAGCGCGTTGTCCAGCTCGGCTCGCGCCACGGCCGCCCCGCCGGCGAGAGGCAGATCGACCCGCGACCGACCGGTACGGACCTCCACTCGACCCAGGGATCGCGCGCCCAGGCACCCCACGATCCGGCCGAGACCCACCGTGTCGAGCACGCCGAGCGCCGCCGCCCCGATGCAGCACCCGCAGACCTTGGGTCGCGGGAACCTCGCCCGGTCCAGCAGCATGACCCGCGCTCCCGCCAGGGCGAGCTGGCGGGCGGCCAGGGCGCCGGCCGGGCCGGCGCCCACCACAACGGCATCCCAAAGGGGCTCGGCGAGCTCCCCGATGGCCCTCCCGATTGGCACCGAGATCGTCATGGCCGCAACGCTCCCGGCGGGTCCCGACCCGGCAAGAGTACGCATGTCCGGGCTCGTCCCTTGAGATCGCACGCCCGCGCCCAATACTGACGCAGCGCTCCGGGCGGAGCGCGGTACAACCATCGGGGACCTCACCTCGTGCCGAACCCAGCTCCACACCGGAATCCAACCGTCCTTCCCTCCGCGCTCCTGGCCCTCGGGGCGGCGATCGGCCTGGCCCCCGCGGCCATGGCCCAGCCCTACGCGGAGCAACTCGTGACGGGCGCGGCTCGGTATTACGCTTCCGAGGCCGAGAAGAAGGCGGGCGCCCCGTCTGTCGTGCTCGCGGCGCCGTTCAACGCCGAGCCGGGCGTCCCGGACTGGTTCCGCGTGCGACCGTCGTTCGATCGCATCGACGGGGGCACCCGCGCGCACATCGCGGGGGAGCCGGGCACACGCTACTACGGAACCGGGCTGGTCGGGGGCTCCATCAGCCACGAGGGCACCCGGTTCTCCACATCCGCGGGAGGGCGATTCCCCTGGGTCCTCGCCGTTCGACCCGACGGCTCCTCGTTCGGCGTGATCGCGGACACGACCTTTCCCTGCGAGGTCGACCTCACGGATGGCGTGACCTTCACGTCCGCTGACCCGGCGATGCCGGTGCTGGCGTTCGAGGGCGCATCCCCCATGGAGGTCCTCTTCACCCTCTACGCGCACACGTGGCGCATCGCTCTGCCGAGCCGGGAGCATCTGGGATTCCACATCGGGGGCGCCGTGTCGGTGGAGGAATCCGGCTACGCGACGCTCGCCGACGCCGCGCGTGATCTCCCGGGGCTGGTCCTGTGGGATGACGCGGCGCGGCGCCAGCGCGCCGCGGCGTCATCGGGCGACGTCACGCTTGACGCCTGGGTCCAGCCCCCGGCGGGCGGACCAGACGAGCTCGATCGCTGGGTCGCTCGCGCCGATGGCACTCCCCTCACACTCCGCTCGGCCCCTGGCCATCGCCTTCCGGATCCGACCCGCAACTCCGCGATCCAAGCCTGGGGGCGCGAGGCCGCCCAGTCGCTCCCGAAGCGGGTGGGCGAGGGCTCGATCGTGCTCCTCCGGAGCGTCTTCGACAGCCCGGTCCGAACCGGTGCCGGGGCGATTCCAGGTCCCCTGGACGAGGCTCGGTTCAGGCCCGACGAGCCCATCGGGCCCGCCGGCGGCGTGGATCGCTACGGGACCGTGCTCGATTTCCTGTTCGCACGGGGGCTGCGATCACAGCTCGAGGCGGCCACGCCGGAGTATCGCCCCTTGATCCTCTCGCGGAGGTCGTGGCTCGGATCGCACCGTGCGGGCGCACCGCTGGTCGACACGCTCCCACCGACGCCTGCCGGGCTTGAGCAGGTCATCCCGACGACGCTGAACCTCGGCCTGTCCGGGCACGCGCTGTCGGCGATCGCCGTGGGCGGCACCACGGGCGAGATGGACCCGGCGCTCTACGCCCGCTGGTTCGGCCTGGCCGCGACGCTCCCGCTGCCCTGCGCCATCTCGGGGCCGGGAGCGCGGCGCGAGCCGTGGGCCTTTGGCCCTGAGGTCGCGGCCACCTGCCGGCAGGCGCTGGCGCGACGCTCCCGGCTGCTGCCCCACTACTACACATCCCTGTTCGGGTGCTTCATGTGGGGAGAGGCCCTGATACGACCCCTGATGTTCGACGACCCGACGAACGAGGCCCTGCGCAGCGAGCAGAGCATGTTCCTGGTTGGTCGCGACCTGCTGGTCGTGCCCCGGCCGGACCCGGGCGCGACGGGGGAAGAGCGGGCGCTGCCCCCGGGCGGCTGGCGCCGGCTGGACTTCCCAGAGATCGGCAGACCGGACCTTCCGGACCTGTACATCCGCTGGGGTTCGATCGTGCCCACCCGGGACCCGGCGGCGCCGATGCACCCGGACATCCCCCTGGGGGAGGAAGGCGTGGTGCTGGTGGTGAACCTCGACGAGAAAGGGGAGGCGATCGGCCGGCTGTTCGACGATGCCGGCGATGGCGATGCGCTCTATCGCAACCAGTGCCGGTACGGCACGTACCGCGCCACGACCGCCGGCCGGCGCGTGACCATCATGCTCTCCCAGCTCGACGGTGGGCTGGGGATGCCCGATCGACCGCTCGCCATCCGGCTGCTGACGGACGAGGGCGAGTTCACGGGCGCGGCACGCGATGGACAGGTGATCTGGATCGATCTCCCGCCCAAGCCGTGATCGCTCGAGCCAACCTGGGCGCCCTGCGCTACCGGGTCCACCCCCGGCGCCATAGCGCCACACCGGCCGCGCCGGCCGCCAGCCCGTAGGCCCGAGCACCCCGACCGGAACGCCCAGCCGGAGCAGGTCCTCGGCATCCCCCACCGGGCAGACGACGGCGGCACCGATGTAGAGGCCGTTGGCGAGCAGGCAGAAGCCCGCGAGAGCGGCCGATGGGCGCCGAAGGCGGGTCCGGCACACGCCCGCCAGGAGGAGGAGCGGGAGCGCCGCGCCCCAGATCGGACCGCCCCATGCCACGAGCAGGGGATGCGGGTTGGGCGCCACCTCCGTTCGCGAGAACACGAGCAGGTCCAGCGTCACGCGGACCACGCGTCCGCCGCTCCACCAGGCGTGGAGGATGTGGCCCAGCTCGTGGAAGCCCAGCATCGCGTACCAGCGGAGGGCCAGCGCCGGCACGGCAAGCGCCCACCGGCGGAGCGGTCCTCGAACGCGGGGATGTGCGCCGACCATGGTCCCTCGCACCCGGGCGACTTCCGGGCGGCGCTCGGCGGACTCAGACCAGCCCGAGCGAGTAGAAGATCGCGGTGAAAACCAGATCGGCGATGATGATCGATACCACGCTCTCCACGACCGTCGCCGTGGTCGCGCGACCCACGCCCGCGGCCCCGCCGGTGACTTTCAGGCCGTTGGCGCAGGCGATGAGGCCGATGAGCAGGCCGAAGACTCCGGCCTTGCCCACGCCGGTCCAGAAGTCCACGTTCTTGACCTGGTCCGTGAGCCCGCGCATGTAGGCGGTGTAAGGGACGTCGAGGGCGACCATGGAGATGAGCAGCGACGCCGCGACGGCGACCAGATCGGCGATCACGGCGATGGCGAGCATGCTCACGATCGTCGCGATGACGCGCGGCACGACGAGGAACCGCACGGGGTTGAGGGCGTGCGCCTCCAGGGCCTCGATCTCCTCGCCGACGACCATGGTGCCGATCTCCGCGGCGATGGCGGCTCCGGCGAAGCCCGTGAGCACGACGGCGGAGATGAGCGGCCCCAGCTCGCGCAGCACGGCCACGCCGACGATGTTGGCCACGAGGGGCCGCTGGCCGAACTCGTCCAGGGGAGGGGCCATCTGGAGCGTGAGGATGAACCCCACGCTCCCCGACACGAGGGCGATGATGCCCAGGGAGCGCACGCCCACCCGGATGATCTGCGAGACGATCGCGACGCGCCCGACGCGGATGCGCCGGCTGGTCGCCGCCCGCCAGACCCAGCGCGCCGCGTCGGCCCCCAGGTAGAGCACACCCCCGACGTGGGCCAGCGACGCCAGCGTGCGCGCCCCGACGAACGCCACGACGCCGACCAGCGCGCCGACCAGGCCCGACCGGCGCCCGCTCCCCGCCCCCATGCTCTCGTCGGTGCCCATGCCCGCGCGCCGCTCCCGTCTAGTCGGCCAGCGCGGCCTCGCGCGTGGCCCGGATGGCGAACACCGAGTCGAGGCGCGCGATCTCGAAGATCGAGCGCACCCGGTCCTTGAGCCCGCACAGGGCGAGCCTCGTTCCTCCCCGGCGCGCGATCTGGAGCGCCTCGACGAGCGTGGCCACCCCCGAGCTGTCCATGTAGTCCACCCCCGCGAGGTCGATGACCAGGCGGGCCGGCTTCGACGCCTGCGCCTCCCGGATCGCCGAGCGCAGCGCCGGCGAACGCGACAGGTCGACATCGCCCTGCGGCGCGATCACCACCGCGTTCCCCTGACGCTCCACGCCCACCCTGAGGCCCGAGTCATCGATCATGCTTCACTCGCCTTCTCCGCACCCGCCCGCCCGTTTCGACGAACACCCGCACGAGGCCGAGCCGTCGGGCCCCGGGGCCCCCGCCGGAGCCCCCGTCCACTTGACCAGCGTCAGGCGCATGCCCTTGGCGGTGCGCTTCTCGTACCTGGCCTCGTCCATCACCTCGCGGATGATGTGCACGCCCAGGCCGCCCGGCCGGATCTCGTCCAGGTCCCGCCCCCGGATGTGCTCGGGCTCGATCTGGCGCGCCTCATCCTCGATCATGATCATCACGCCCCGCCCGTTGCCATCGCGAGCCAGGGGCCAGAGGCTGATCCAGATCGGGCCGTCGCGCCGACGCTCGTACCCGTGCCGGATCACGTTGCACAGAGCCTCGTCCACCGCCAGGGCGATCTGCCCGCACCCCTCATCGCCGAAGCCCAGCCGCTTGGCGACCGCGGACACCAGCTCGCGCGCTCCGGAGAGGTACACCGGATCGCTCACCAGCTCGATGCGCACGTCCGGGGGCTGGGTGGGAGTCTGGATCATGCTCCCCCCTCGATCGACCGCCCGGCATCCATCCCTGAAGTCGCGCCCGGCGCGCCCGCGTGGGTGGGCCCCTCTAGGGCCCGTTCCGGCCCCCGGCCGGCCTGCGCCGCGTACCAGGCCACCCACGCCTCCACGGCCTGCCGTCGCTCCCGCTCCGGCCCCCAGTGCTGGTAGCCGAGGGTCTGGCCGGTGAGCCGTTCCAGAGTCCGGATAGCGGTCAGGCGCACCACGGGGTCGTCGCTGTCGAGGAGCTCGATGAGGTGGGGTATCGCCGAGTCATCTTCCGCCGCAGCGGCCTCGGTGATCGCCCCGAGCCGGGCGTGCGGATCGGGGGAGTCGAACCCCCCCGGCGGGCGCGCACACGCCGCGAGGGCCGCCCCGGCGATCAAGCAAACCGACTGGCGCGGGAACACGGCCCAACTGTACGCGCCCTATCATCGCGGTTTCCCGCACCCCGAATCCGAGTCCCGCATGACCGTCGCCACCAGCCTCCACGACGAAGTGGTCCCCATTCTCGACTTCGGCGGCCAGACCGCGCAGTTGATCGCCCGGCGCGTGCGCGACGCGGGGGTCTACTCGACGCTGGTCCACCCCACCATCCCCGCGCCCGAGCTGGCGGCGATGAAGCCGAAGGGGATCATCCTCTCCGGCGGGCCGGCGAGCGTGTACGAGCCGGGGGCCCCGCGCTGCGATCCGGCCATCCTGTCGCTGGGTGTGCCCGTGCTGGGCATCTGCTACGGCATGCAGCTGGTGTGCCAGCTCCTGGGGGGCGCGGTCGAGGGCGGGCACGATCGCGAGTTCGGGCGGGCGAGCCTGCACATCCAGGACCGCGCGGACCTGCTGGGCGCGATCCCGGAGCGCACGACCGTGTGGATGTCGCACGGCGATCGCGTGACGTCGCTCGACCCCGCGCGCTTCGAGGTGCTGGCGACGACGCCGACGTGCCCCTACGCCGCGGTGCGCACGATCGGCGATGCGGGGGGCGGGCGGTTCTTCGGCGTGCAGTTCCATCCCGAGGTGACCCACACGCCGCACGGCGTGGACATCCTGCGGAACTTTCTGTACGAGATCTGCGGATGCCGGGGCACCTGGCGCATGGCCGACTACGCGGGGGTGGCCGCCGAGCGCATCCGCGAGCAGGTGGGCGGCGGGCGGGTCATCTGCGGCCTCTCCGGGGGGGTGGACTCGTCGGTGACGGCCGCGCTCCTCCACCGGGCGATCGGCGACCGGCTGACTTGCGTGTTCGTGGACACGGGCCTGCTCCGCAAGAACGAGCGTGAGCTGGTCGAGACGACCTTCCGCGACCACTTCGCCATTGACCTTCGCGTGGTGGACGCCGCGGACCAGTTCCTCGGCGACCTGCGCGCCGTGATGGACCCGCAGGAGAAGCGCCGGCGCATCGGCCACCGGTTCATCGAGGTGTTCAAGGGAGTCGCCCGTCAGGTCGAGGGGGCGCGCTTCCTGGCCCAGGGGACGCTCTATCCCGACGTGATCGAGTCCGGGCACGGGCACGCGGGCCAGTCCGCGGGGATCAAGCTGCACCACAACGTCGGCGGCCTGCCGGAGCAGCTGGGCTTCGAACTGGTCGAGCCGCTCCGGGACCTCTTCAAGGACGAGGTCCGCAAGCTGGGCGAGGTGCTGGGTGTGCCGGACCAGATCGTCTGGCGCCACCCGTTCCCGGGCCCGGGCCTGGCCGTGCGCGTCCTCGGCGACGTGTCGGCGGAACGGCTCGCCATCCTGCGCGAGGCCGACGAGATCCTGCTCGAGGAGATCGTGGCCAACAACCTGTACCGGGCGACCAGCCAGGTCTTCGCGGTCCTGCTGCCCATCCAGTCCGTGGGCGTCATGGGCGATGGCCGGACGTACGAGAGCGTGGTCGCCCTGCGCGCCGTGGAGACGCAGGACTTCATGACCGCCGACTGGGCGCGGATCCCCTACGCCGTGCTGGCGACGATCTCGAGTCGCATCATCAACGAGGTTCGCGGCGTCAACCGGGTGGTTTACGACATCTCGACCAAGCCGCCGGCGACGATCGAGTGGGAATAGGCGGCCGCGCGGTAGACTGGCGACATGCGATGGAGGGCACGCACCACGCACCCGCGCTGCTGGCGGTGTGGCTACGACCTGCGCGGCCTCCCCGGCGCACCATGCCCGGAGTGCGGCGAGCCGAGTCCCGGCGCTTCGCCGAAGCCCGTTTGGGCGGTGATCGTCCTGCGGTCGTATGTCGCCGGCGCAACCGTGATCTTGGCTGCCTATGTCGCGCTACGCCTCGTTCCCCGGTTCATCCATGTGGGGAACTACCCCAACGGCTCGAATCCCAACTCCTGGTGGTGGGATGTGCGCGCGCAGCTGAGCTTCGTGTTGCTGCTCACTGCTGTGGCCGGCCTGGGCGCCCTCGCCGCCACCGAGGGAGCTCGAACCCCCCGGCCCTGCCGACTCGCGACGTGCGCGGCGGCGGTGCTGTCGCTCGGAGCATCCTTGCTCTAGGCCGGCTCATGGGCCGGGGGGATGCAGAAACCCCAGGTGCAGCTCCGCGTGCCGCAGGTTGAGCTTGATCGCCTCCTCCTGCGTCAGCGGCCCGAAGACCGGGCTCGGGCACGTCGGTTGCTCGCGCTCCAGCCGGTCGATCGCGCTCCGCAGGCGCAGCAGGCCGTCATCCAACGAGAGCGGCTCGGTGCCCAGCGTCCCACCCTCGACCCGCGGGATCTTCACGCCCGTGGGCATCCCCTCGTTGAGGTACCTGGCCTTCCGGCGCCCCACGATGAGCTTGACGAACCACGGCGGCTTGAGCGGGCAGGGGCTGAAGGCGAAGCCCATCCACGTCGCCAGATGCCCGAACACCTGGCCCGCCGTCCAGTTGCCCGAGCGCCGGAGCGTGCCGGCCCTCTCGGCCGACGCGATGCGCTCGACCTCGGCGCGCAGATCGGCGAGAGTGTTGAACCGGAGCTTGCGGCGGTCGGTGGCCTTCGCTGTGTCGATCGGGGCTGTCGGGGCCATGGACCCAGCTTACCAAGCCGCTGGCGTCGGCCCGGGGGGTCGGATCGCCTCGCCGGCTAGCCTTGTGCGTCTTGATCCGCCACCTGACCATCCCCACGCCCGGCCGGGGCCTCCACGATATCACCGATCGTGTCGTCCGCCTGATCGCCGACTCCCGGGCGCGCGAGGGGCTCTGCACTCTCTTCCTCCGCCACACCTCCGCCAGCCTGCTCATCCAGGAGAACGCCGACCCGTCCGCGCGCCATGACCTTGAGGCCTGGCTCGACCGGCTCGTCCCCGAGCACGACCCGCTCTACACGCACGAGGCCGAGGGACCCGACGACATGCCCGCCCACATCCGGGCGGCCCTCACCGCGACGAGCCTGTCCATCCCCATCAACGGCGGGCGCCTCGCCCTCGGCACCTGG
>CAYWOF010000014.1:13796-17423 GCA_964459825.1 uncultured Phycisphaeraceae bacterium
GCAGGCTGACACTCGGCATGTGGCAGGGCATCTACGTCTGGGAGCATCGTCGCGCCCCCCACACGCGCCAGCTCATCGTCCACATCCTCGCGGACCCGGCGCCGTGAGCCGGCGCCCCCCTCCGGCGCGCCCGCCGCTCGCGCGCAGCGCCGCGCGGGCCGCGGCCATCCCGGGCCTGGACCGCGCCGTGCAGATCGGCGCCCTGGTCTTCCTCCGGTTCCCGACCCGCGACGACCGCGACGAGTTCGTCGCCCTGCGTCGGCGCTCGCGCGCCTTCCTCGAGCCGTGGGAGCCGCGACCGCCCCCCGGCCGGTCCGCCTTCGGCCCCAGCGCCTTCGACCGCTTCCTCGAATCCTCCAACCTGCCCGACCGCCAGCGCCTCCTCACGTGCCGGCTCACCGATGGCACCCTCGTGGGCACCATGAACCTCTCCAACATCGCGCGCGGCGTCTTCCAGAACTGCACGATCGGCTACTGGCTCGGCCAGGAGCACACGCGCCGCGGTTACATGACCGACGCCCTGCACCTGACCCTGCGCCACGCCTTCCGCACGCTGCGCCTGCACCGCGTCGAGGCCAACATCCAGCCGCGCAACGCCGCCTCCATCGCGCTCGTCCGCCGCTGCGGGTTCCGCCTGGAGGGCACCGCCCGGAGCCTCCTGCAGATCGCGGGGCGCTGGGAGGACCACCAGCGCTGGGCCATCACGGCGGAGGAGTGGCGACGCGAGCCGGAGGGTGCCGGTTCCCGCCCCGGCCCGGAGGGGGCGCGCCGGACCGGCCCCGCGTAGGCGCCACCCTCCGTCGGTCGCGGCGCTCAGGGCCCGCGGACCACCACCGCCGCCCCGTCCGTCAGCGCGCCCGCGCCCCCGATCACGACCGCCTCCACGCCGAGTCCCCCCACGATCTCGACCAGCCCCTCACGCCGCACACCGAGCTCGACGCGGTGCTCGACGGCCCGGGCGTCCGCGACGCTGAACACCCGGCGCACGCCGGCGAACGTCACGACCGCTTCCACCGGCACGAACGCCACGCCCTCCTCGACCTCCGTCGTGATGTACCCGCGGGCGAAGGCGCCCGGGCGGAGGCGGCCGTCCGGGTTCGCCAGCTGGACCTCCACCGCCAGCGTGCGACTGGCCGCCTCTACGGTCGGCGCCACCCTCGCCACCCGGCCCAGCGCGGCGGTCCCCAGCCCCTCGACCTCCACGCGCGCGGTCTGTCCCGCACGCACCCGGCCGGCGAATCGCTCGGGCACATCGGCGCGAAACTTGATCTCGTCCGTGGCGACCAGCCGGAAGAGCGCATCGCCCTCGCCGACGTGCTCCCCGATCGAGACGAGGCGCCGGGCCACCTCGTATCGCGCCGGGACGCCGCCGGCCGACTCGGGCGCGCGGATGACCGTCTCCTCAAGGTCGTGCTCGGCCACGGCCGCCGCGGCCCGTTGCGTCCGCGCGTCGGCCAGCACGGCTCGCGCCGTCAGCAGCGCCACGTCCGCGTCGCGCTCGGCGACCTCCCAGGCCGTCCGAAGGTCGTCGAACTCCTCCAGCGAGATGACCGGCGGCTGCTGCCGGTAGAGGTCCTCGGCCCGCCGGAACCTCGCCTGGGCGTTGGCGGCCTGCGCACGGGCGCGCCGGACCGTGGGCACCTCCACCGGGTCGAACTCCGCGGGCGGCAGGGTCGCCAGGCCGAGCCTCGCCAGCGAGGCCGCGACGGCCGCACGCTTCTCCTCCACGGCCAGCCGATAGAACGTGTCGTCGATCCGGGCCAGCACGCCCCCGGCGGGGACCGTGTCGCCCAGGTCCGCCTCGACGGTCGCGATCTCACCGCCGAGCGGCGCCGCGATCACCGTCTCGTCCTGCCCGAACAGGGTGCCGGTGACGTCGATCGTGCGTTCCGCGGACCCACGCACGACCGGCGCCAGCGTGACCTCCACGGCCACGGGCGCGGGCGCCGCGCCCCCGGTGGGGGCCCGCGAGCAGGCCCAGACGCCGCACGCCATCGAGATGGTCGCGACCGCCAGCGGGCTCGTCCGGCCACGGGTCATGCCGGGGACTCTACGCGCCGCGCGAGCCTCCGCCCCGGCTTAGGATCCCCGCCCCCGGTGAATCGACCGAGCGGGGTTCGGAGCCGACGCGTGCAGAAACTCGCCGAGGTCTGCATCCGCCGGCCGGTCTTCGCCAGCATGCTCATCCTGGCGCTGGTCGTGATCGGCGGCGCGGCCCACTCCCGGCTGGGCGTCGATCGCCTGCCCTCCGTCGATCTGCCCACCGTCAGCGTGCGCACGTCCCTGCCCGGCGCCTCGCCCGAGGAGGTCGAGTCCGAGGTCTCCCAGCCGCTCGAGGAGGCCGTCAACACGATCGACGGGATCGACGAGCTCCGCTCGATCTCCATCGCCGGGCAGTCCATCGTCATCGCGACGTTCCGCCTCGACCGGGACATCGAGGCCGCCGCCCAGGACGTGCGCGATCGCGTCGCGGGCGCGGTCCGGCGCCTGCCCGACGATGCCGAGCCGCCCATCGTCTCCAAGTTCGACAACGACTCCTCGCCCGTCCTGACGATGGCCCTCGCCGGCCCCCTCTCGATCCGCGAGCTCACCGAGATCGCGGACAAGACCATCAAGCCGCAGATCGAGCGCGCCCCCGGCGTGGGAGGTGTCGCCGTGGTGGGCGGCCTCGAGCGCACCATCAACATCTGGGTGGACGAGGACCGGCTCGCCGCCCTGGGCATCCCCATCACGGCCGTCCGGGACGCCATCGCACGCCAGAACGCCGACGTTCCGGGCGGCAACCTCACCGGGGACGCCACCGAGCAGGTCCTGCGGACCATGGGGCGGATCGAGGACCCCGGCGCCTTCAACGACATCGTGGTCGCCCTGGTGGGCTCGACCCCCATCCGGGTCCGCGACATCGGCCGGGCCGAGGACGGCACGCGGGAGCGCCGCTCGGCCTCGCGGCTGGACGGAACCCCCGCGGTGTCCCTCGAGGTCCGGCGCCAGTCGGGCGCCAACACCGTGGCCGTGATCGCGGGCGTGGTGGCGCAGCTCGAGCCGCTGCGCGCCCAGCTCCCCCCCGGGGTGCGCCTCGAGGTGATCCGCGACCAGTCCCGCTACATCCGCTCGGCCCTCCACGAGATCAACACGCACCTGGTGCTCGGCTCCGTCCTCGCCTCGGCCGTGGTGCTGGTCTTCATGCGCTCGGGACGCGCGACGCTCATCGCGGGGCTGGCCATCCCCGCCTCGGTGATCGCCACCTTCGCGGTGATGTGGGCCCTGGGCTTCACGCTCAACAGCGTGACCATGCTCGCCCTGGTGCTCATGGTGGGCATCGTGATCGACGACGCCATCGTGGTGCTCGAGAACATCTACCGGCACGTCGAGGAGAAGGGCCTCTCGCCCTTCGAGGCGGCGCGCCGCGGCACGGCCGAGATCGGCCTGGCCGTGCTCGCCACCACCCTCTCGCTGGTCGTGATCTTCGTCCCCGTCTCCTTCATGTCCTCGATCTCGGGCCGGTTCCTCTACCAGTTCGGGATCACCGCCGCCGCGGCCGTCCTCGTCAGCCTCCTCGTCTCCTTCACCCTCACCCCCACCCTGTGCGCCCGGGCCCTGCGCTCGGGCGTGCTCTCGCACGCCGGG
>CAYWOF010000015.1:0-17219 GCA_964459825.1 uncultured Phycisphaeraceae bacterium
CATCGGAAGCCGTAACTTCCGGATCAAGGCGAGCGGGGCCTGGCGACTTGCTTCGGCACTATCGGACCACCTGCGGACCGTACAGTTGGCCAACCGGGTGATGAACCGGATGCGCGAGAGGGGCGGTGCGCGACCGGTGAATGGAGAACCAGGGCTGGACGCGATGGTCTATGCCCCTCCGCGTGACACCCTCTGGCGAGACGCCTGGTCAGTGACCGAGCGGCTCGTCCTGACCCTGCGGCGTGAAGTCGAGGCCGATGACGCGGGACGCGGGGGAGCGGGCCAGGAGCGCGGTCAGGTCGCCCGTGCCGCAGGCGATGTCGAGGGTGACATCGCCCGGGCGCACGCCGGCGGCGCGGACGGCGGCGCGGCGCCAGGCCTGGTCGCGCCCGAGGGAGTGGACGCGGTTGTTGAGGTCGTACGCGCGGGCGATGGCGCCGAACATGCGCCGGACGCGCTCGGGCTTGTCGATCGCCGCGTGCGGGTCGGCCAGGTCGGCCGGCGACCAGGCGGTGGGCGTCCCCGGCGTGAGGGCCGCCTCACCCGCGCCCGCTCCCCCGGCGGCGGTGATACGCTCTGGTGACTGGCCCGGCACGCGCGATCCTACGCCGCGGGCCCCTCGTCGGGAGACCTCCATGCGCACTCCGAAGCTCCGGTCCTGGCCCGCCACCGCCCGCGTCCTGGCGGCGGGGATGCTGATCGCGCTGCTCGGCGCGCCCCAGGTGGGGTGCACGACCAACCCGGCGACGGGCCGGCGGACGCTGATGCTCCTGTCGCGCGCCGAGGAGGAGCAGATCGGCGCCGAGGCCGCGCCGCAGTTCACGGCCGAGTACGGCGGGCGCGTGGAGAGCCCGGTGCTGAGCGCGTACGTGGCGGGGATCGGGCGGAAGATGGCGGCGGAGACGGAGGCGTACTTCCCGACGCTCCAGTGGGAGTTCACGCTGCTGAACCACGAGGTGGTCAACGCGTTCGCGCTGCCGGGGGGCAAGGTGTTCATCAGCCGCGGGCTGGCCGAGCGGCTCACGAGCGAGGCCCAGATGGCGGGGGTGCTGGGGCACGAGATCGGGCACGTGACGGCGCAGCACACCAACCAGCGCATCAGCAACCAGCTGCTGTTCAACGTGGGGCTGGCCGTGGGGGCGGTGGTGGTGGACGCCAGCGGCAACGACCGGGCGCAGGAGGTCGGGGCGTACGGGATCCCCGCGCTGGCGATCGGCGGGAACCTCGTGCTGCTCAAGTTCGGGCGCGACGAGGAGCTGGAGGCCGATCGGCTGGGGATGCGGTACATGAGCAACGTGGGGTACGACCCGCGCGGGCAGCTCGAGGTGATGCAGGTCCTCGCGGGCCTCTCGCAGGGCGACCGGCCGCCCGAGTTCCTCTCCACGCACCCGTACCCCGAGCGGCGCGTCGAGCAGATCCAGAAGCTGCTGGCGAGCGACTACGCGGCGACGCAGGGGAACGCCAACTACAAGGCGTACGCGGCGGAGTACCGGGCCAAGTTCCTCAACGAGCTGGCGAAGATTCCCCCGCCGCCGAAGCAGCAGGGCGCGCTGCCGGTCTCGCCGACACCGGTGGACGTGGCGCAGGCGGGCACGTGGTGCGCGCTGTGCGCGGGGCCGGGCCCGGCGCGCGGGATGCTGGCCGCGGCGACGATGGCGAGCGCGCCCTCTCCCTAAGACCAGCCGGCGCGGCTCGCCCGGAATGGCCGCGAGTGTCTTGACCTTGGACCGTCACTGTGGGAGACTTGCGCATCGTCGACGCGGAATCGAGCCATGTTTGCCGAGTTGCTTTCCAGGGTCGGCCGCGCAGCGTTGTTCGCGTTCTGGCTGAGCACGCCGGCCATGGGCCAGACTCTGGTCTGGACCCGCCAGATTGGGACACCAAGCTACGACCAGGCGAACGCCTTGGCGCCCGATGGTGGCGGTGGGGTATTTGTTGCCGGTGACACGCGCGGCAACCTGGCGGCCCCCAGTGCGGGAGACGGCGACGTGTGGCTCGCGCACTTTGACTCGTCCGGCGGTCAACTGTGGATCCGGCAGTTTGGGACCGCGGAACGTGATTGGGGGCAAGCGCTGGCACCGGACGGCGCGGGTGGCGTGTTCGCGGCCGGAAGCACCCAGGGCGATCTTGGGGGGGGGCACGCCGGCAGTTGGGATCCTTGGATCAGCCGATTCAGCGCTTCGGGCGATCAGCAATGGACCCGGCAGTTCGGCTCAATCGTCGAAGACACCGCGTACGCACTGGCTTCCGACGGGGTTGGCGGCGCCTTCCTGGCAGGCCGTACCCTGGGCAGCGTGGGTGCGACCAACGCGGGGGGCTCGGATGCGTGGCTCGCCCGGTACGATGCCGATGGCAATCGACTGTGGATTCGGCAGTTCGGAACTTCCGCCCACGAACTCGGTTCCTGCGTCGCGGTGGATGGGACTGGCGGGGCCTACCTCGGTGGCATCACCGGAGGTAGCTTGGGCGGGCCCAACGCAGGATCCCCTGACGGTTGGATCACGCGCTGGACCTCGCTGGGGGCGATCATCTGGATCCGCCAGTTTGGCTCCCCCGCGATCGACTCCACGGACATGCTCTCACCTGACAGTGCCAACGGTGTGTACATCTCCGGGCATACATGGGGCAGCTTTGCCGGTCCCAGCGCGGGAGTTACCGACGTCTGGTTCGGGAGGATAGACAGCGGGGGAACACGTCTTTGGACGCGACAACAAGGCACGAGTGAACTGGATTATGCGGGTCCGATGTGCCCGGACGGCGCGGGTGGCGCCCTGATCTCCGCGTCGGTCGGGGGAGCCGTTGGCGGTCCCCACATTGGCGGGCACGACATCTACCTGGGGAAGTTCACCGGCGCGGGCGATCCGCTATGGACGTGCCAAGTGGGCACACCCAGCGCCGACTACGTTTACGCCATGGTGCCGGACGGCGTTGGCGGTGCGTTCGTGGCTGGGGAGACGTCCGGCGACTTCGGGGCGACTGGCGCGGGCTACTCGGACGCCTGGATCGGCCGCTTCCGGGACAACTCCTGCTACATGGATTGCGATGCGTCCGGTGGACTTGCCTTCAGCGACTTCGTCTGCTTCCAAACCCGGTTTGCCCTCGGCGACCCCTACGCCGATTGCGATGGGAGCGGCGTTCGCGACGTCGGCGACTTCGTCTGCTTCCAGACGCGATTCGCGCTAGGGTGTCCGTGAGCGCGAGATTGCGCGCACGGTAGAGAAGTCGAATGGCGCGCTCCCGGCCCGGGCGAACCGAACCTCTCACGTCGCCCGCGCGGCCGCTGTGGGAATCCGCTTCTCGCCGAGGACCTTCGACGGCCTGGGGCGGCGGCGGAGCACCGGCTCCATGCACTCCTTGCACGACTCGATGACGCGTGTGACCTCCTCGGGCGAGTCGGTGACGGTCAGCAGGGCCAGGTCGCCCTCGCCGATGGTGCCCTCGCGCAGGAGCCGGTCCTTGAGGAAGTCGAGCATGGGCTGCCAGTAGTCCACGCCCATGAGGATGATGCGGAACTGGCGGATCTTGCCGGTCTGGATCAGGGTGAGGGCCTCGAAGAGCTCGTCGAGGGTGCCGTAGCCGCCGGGGAGGACGACGAAGGCGTAGCTGTACTTGACGAGCATGACCTTGCGCACGAAGAAGTAGCGGAACTCGATGAAGGTGTCGAGGTAGTCGTTGGGCCTCTGCTCCGTGGGGAGCTGGATGTTGCAGCCGATGCTGACGCCGCCGGCGTCGCGGGCGCCGCGGTTGGCGGCCTCCATGATGCCCGGGCCGCCGCCGGTCATGACGGTGAAGCCCAGGCGCGCGAGGCACCGGCCGGTCTCGCGGGCGAGGACGTAGTAGGGGTGGTCCTCGCGGAAGCGGGCCGAGCCGAAGACGGTGACGCAGGGCCCGACGAAGTGGAGCTTGCGGAACCCGTGGATGAACTCGGTGAAGATGCGGATCGCGCGGGCGAGCTCGGAGAGGCGGCGCCGGGGCCCCTCGAGGAAGATCCGCTCCTCGGGGTTGCGCGTGGCCTTGCCCCAGAGGCGGGCGCGCCAGCCGGTGAGCTCGGGGCGGGGTTCCACGGGCCAATGGTACGGGCGTGTCGTAGGATCGTCCCGTGAGCACGCCCGTGCGGATCGCCATGTGGTCGGGCCCGCGCAACATCTCCACGGCGATGATGCGAGCGTGGGGCAGCCGGCCGGACACGTTCGTGACCGACGAGCCGCTCTACGCGCACTACCTCTTGAAGACCGGGCTGGACCATCCCGGGCGCGAGGAGGTGATCGCCCGGCACGAGACGGACGTGGGCAGGGTCGTCGCGTGGCTGACGGGGCCGGTGCCGGAGGGGCGGCGAATCTGGTTCCAGAAGCACATGACGCACCACATGCTGCCGGAGATCGACCGGGCGTGGCTGTGGGGCGGAGAGGGGGGGGCGGGAGGGTTCCGGCACGCGTTCCTGATCCGCGATCCGGCGGAGGTGCTGGTGTCGCTGGCGAAGGTGACGCCGAACCCGCGGATCGAGGACACGGGCCTGGCGCAGCAGGTCGAGCTGTTCGAGGAGGCGCGCCGGCGCGGCGGGCGGACGCCGCCGGTGGTGGATGCGGCGGACGTGCTGCGGAATCCGCGCCCGATGCTCGAGGCGCTGTGCCGCGGGCTGGATGTGCCGTTCGATGCGCGGATGCTCGCGTGGGAGAAGGGCCCGCGTGCGACGGACGGCGTCTGGGCGAGGCACTGGTATGGGGTCGTGGAGACGACGACGGGGTTCGGGCCGTACGTGCCGCGCCGGGAGCGGCCGCCGGAGCGGCTGGCGGGGTTGCTGGCCGAGTGCCGGGGGTTTTACGAGCGGATGCACCGAGAGCGGTTGCAGCCCTGACGCCTCGCGCGGGCCACGGCCGCAACCTTGCGTCGCCCGGGCGGTAGCTCGGTGGGCCCAGGACGCGCCGCCGGCGCGCCACACCCCGGGGGGCCAGGGAGCACCTGATGAGAACGCTCGTCCACAAGGGTATCGCCGCGTCGATCCTGCTCGCGGCGTCGGCCCACGCCCAGCCGCCCGCGCCCGGGACTCCGGAGGCGCTCCGCACGCGCAACGTGGCCGTGATCGTGCACGAGGGGGTGGAGCTGCTGGACTTTGCCGGGCCGGGCGAGGTGTTCGCGGCGGGCGCGCGCCGGTACAACCCCGCGGGGAATCCCTGGTTCCGCGTGTACACGGTGGCCCCATCCGAGGGCCCGATCGTCAGCCAGGGGTTCGTGACGGTGACGCCGCGGTACACGATCGAGAACTGCCCGAGGCCGGACATCGTCGTCATTCCCGGGGGCGACACGGGGGTGCTGCGGGGCGATGCGGCCTTCATGGCGTGGATCGGCCGGGTGGTGCCGGAGACGGAGGTGACACTGTCGGTCTGCACCGGGGCGTTCGTGCTGGCCGATGCGCGGTTTCTTGACGGCCAGACGGCGACGACGCACTGGGGGTCGGTCGACGGGCTGCGCGAGGCGGCGCGGGGCGCCACGGTGCGCGACGATGTGCGGTTCGTGGACGCGGGGCGGATCGTGACGA
Source organism: uncultured Phycisphaeraceae bacterium (assembly GCA_964459825.1). Classification (GTDB taxonomy): domain Bacteria; phylum Planctomycetota; class Phycisphaerae; order Phycisphaerales; family UBA1924; genus CAYWOF01. The sequence goes on from CAYWOF010000015.1 coordinate 5,537, forward strand.
CCGCGGGCGTGTCGGCGGGGATCGACGGGTCGCTGCACGTGGTGGCGCGCCTGCTGGGGCGGGCGGCGGCCGACGAGACGGCGCGGTACATGCAGTACGAGTGGCGGCCCGGCGCGGAGGATGCGGCGAGGTACTCGCGGCTGAACCCGCAGCTGACGCTCGAGCAGCAGGAGGGGCAGCGGGCCGAGCAGCTCGTCCGCGCCGGGAACTACGAGGAGGCGGCCGCGGCGTTCCGGGCGGTGGTCACGAAGCGGCCCGACGAGGCGGCGGCGTGGCATCGGCTGGGGTACTGCCTGCAGTCGCTGGGCCGGCTGGAGGAGGCGCTGGAGGCCAACCGGCGCGCGGCCTCGTTCACGGGCAACGCGCGGGTCCATCGGCTGGGGCTGTACAACGAGGCGTGCGTGCTGGTGCAGATGGGGCGGAAGGATGAGGCGCTCGAGGCGCTGGGGAAGGCGATCGAGGCGGGGATGGGGCCGCGGAGCTTCATCGAGCAGGACGCCGACCTGGCGAGCCTGCGGGAGGATGCGCGGTTCCGGGGGATGATGGAGAAGATGGCGCGGTAGCGGCGCGGAGCGATGACCAGCCTGAAAGGGACGGAACCCGATAGAATCGTTCGTGGCTGTCGTTCCCGCCTTCCAGGAGTTTGCGATGGCCGTCGAGCGAGTCGGCGAGCGATTGCGCCGCGCCACGCGCGCCCTCGACAACGCCGGCATTCCGTACGCGGTGGTCGGCGGCAACGCGGTGGCCGCGTGGGTGGCCCGGGCCGACCCCAGTGCGACACGCACGACCAAGGATGTGGACCTGCTGGTCCGCCGTGCGGACCTCGACAAGATCACGCGGGCACTCACGTCGGTCGGACTGGTGCGCGAGGACCTGCGCGGGCTGACGCTCTTCATCGACCCTGCCGAGCCGAGTCGGCGTGCGGGCGTGCACCTGGTGTGGGAGCAGGAGCGTGTGCGGCCCTCGTATGCGCACCCCGCACCGGCCGTGACCGAGGCTGTCCGCGATCCGTCGGGCTTTGCCGTGCTGGACCTGGCGGCGCTGGTGAGGATGAAGCTGACCTCGGCGCGCCCCATTGATCAAGTTCATGTCGCGGACCTGCTGGCGGTGGGACTCATCGACGATGCTCTGCGGGGCTCACTGCCGGAGGATCTGGCGGCGCGTCTGCGGGGGATCGAAGAAGGCGGGCGTGATGAACCGCTGTGACGCGAGGATCGTGGGCACCGCCATGATCCTCTGTGGTTGTGCTGTCGCGACTCTTGCGGGCCCGTCGCTCCAGCCAGAGCTGGAGCGCGGTGACTGGGAGTCGCGCATCCGCTCGCTCGCGCCGGCTCCCGTGGACGCCGCGTTTGTTGAGCGGATCAACCGCGTTCGGGGGGTCATCCCGCATGTTCAGAGCGAGGCGGATGCGGCGGCAGGTGGGAGCATCTGGTGCGCCTCGTACTCCGGGCGCTGGTACGACCTTGATCCGTCGTGGTCGCTCCTCCTCGACGAGTCGCCGCCACCGGGGCGGGCGGCGGTCGCGGGCGTGGTTCCGCGCCTTCGCGTGGTGGGGCTGGATGACCTGCGGGAGCAGGTGCCACTCGGGCTGTTCGAGGCTGTCATCGCGATCCATCGGTGCGCGCGCCCCTTCGCCTCCGGGGACCCGGTCCATCTCGTTCGCGCGGTCAACACACTGCACGCGTTGGGCGAGCAACGGGCGCTCCAGGCTCTTGACGCGTACGTCCGGCTTTGCGATGCCAACCCGTGCGCGTGGGAGTATCGTCTGAACAACGAGCGGGTCTTCCCCATCACGCATCTGCTGTTCGTGCAGCGGGAGGGGAACCCGGAGCCGCGTGGGTGGGGGCTGGGTGCGTTCTGGCCCGTTCTGAGCGATCCGCCGGGCGCGTGGCCGCTGCGGCCGCTCCATGTGGAGGCCGACATCCCCTTCAACACGGCGCTCGGGGCCGGCTTGGAGGGTGTACCTGAATCTGCACGTGAACGGCTCGACTACTGCCGGGAACGGTGCACGCTCCGGGCGCAGCCTCTGGCTCCCTCCGCCAACCCCATCGACGCGATCGAATCGCTGACCAGCTCGGACCGGTGGCCTTCCGTGGGCACGTACGGGCCCGCGGTGGTGACCATTCTGCGTCAGCAAGCGCGCGAAGCGCTCGGAAACGTGGTGGGGCGCGACGAGTTCCTGGAGTTGGGCGATGTGACGGCGACGATCGCGCGTCGGGAGGCCGCCTGGAAGCGGTTTGCTGCGCTGGTGGCCAGTCGGCACCCCGTCTGGAGCATCGAACGGCAGGACTTCGTCGCAACCTCGCCATGATGGAATGCCACGCCGTGTGATCCTGCACGCATCTCGAGGCCTGGGCATCGCCGGAGCTGCCTCGGATCCGTCCTTCATCCCGGCCCGCCCGTTTGGCTGCATCGTGACAATCTTCGCTCCCGGCACGGCCTGGCCATGCCTACCCCTCGCGTTCTACTCGCGCCGGTCGCGCGGACGATGTTCCCCGCCGATCGAGTACGCCTTCGAGGCGCATCGGACGGTTGGCCCTCGGTGCCGCCCTTTCAGGGCTCGCGCACCTTTCCTTGTCTCCCAGGGGTTCCGCGACGCCCCGAGCGGCGTCGCTCCACCCCTGGCTATGTTCTGCCGCCGCTCCGCGGCTGCGCTCGGGTGAGCACGAGCACGCCCTGCGGCACCAGTTGTCGAAACCAGGCTCGGCCGCGCAACTCGGTGGGACCGTTCCAGCCGCGTGACTCGACGAGAGCCGACCCAGCCGCCCGACGCCATGGCCGTGCGGAAGGTGAGCCGAACGCGGGGCACGCGTGGTGGGTCGGGCGCACCGGTATCCTGTACCCATGCAGCAGCAGTTCGACCCCCGCAACCGGGACCTGATCGTCAACATCAACGGGAAGCTGGTCCATCGCGACCAGGCGGGGGTCAGCCCGTTCGACTCGGCGGTGCAGGGGGGGGATGCGGTGTGGGAGGGGTTGCGGCTGTACGACGGGCGGATCTTCCGATTGGCCGAGCACCTGGCGCGGCTGCGCTCGAGCGCTCGGGCGCTGGCGTTCGCATCCATCCCGAGCGATGAGGAGATCACGCGGGAGGTCGCGCGGACGCTCGCGGCGAACAAGATGCGCGACGGCGTGCACATCCGCCTGACGCTGACGCGGGGCGTGAAGGTCACCAGCGGCATGGACCCGCGACTCAACCAGTCCGGGCCGACGCTCATCATCCTGGCGGAGCACAAGCCGCCGGTGTACGCGAAGACCGGGCTCTCGCTCATCACCAGCACGATCCGGCGGTTCTCGCCCGACACGCTCGACCCGAAGATCCACCACGCGAACCTGCTCCAGTCGATCCTGGCGAAGATCCAGGCCAACGGGGCGGGCGCGGACGATGCGCTGATGCTGGATGCTCGCGGCTTCGTGGCTGAGACGAACGCGACGCATGTGTTTGTCGTGCGGGGAAGAGACGGAGAGACGGAGAGACGAAGAGACGGAGAGACGCAGAGACGAGTTGATGGGGGTGCGGAGGTGCTGACACCCTGCTGCGTGGCGTGCCCGGAGGGGATCACGCGGGCGGCGGTGCTGGAGCTGTGCGCGGCGAACGGGATCCCGCACGGGGAGCGCGACCTGTCGCTGACGGAGGTCTACCGGGCCGACGAGGTCTTCTGCACGGGGACGATGGGCGAGCTGGCGGCGGTCACGCGGGTGGATGGGCGGGTGATCGGCGATGGGCAGCCGGGGCCCATGACGCGCCGGCTGAGCGAGCTGTTCGCGGCCCTGACGGCGCGCGAGGGGACGCCGGTGGTGTGAGCCACGGGGCGCGGCGCGGTGGGGCGCAAAAGGGGGAGCCGCCGCGGAGCGGCTGACCACCCAGCCTCAGCCCTTCGCGTGCCGATACGCGATCACGTGCACATCCTCGAGCGTGATGAGCCCCTCGCCGACCATCGCGTCGAGCTCCGGGAGGATCGCGTCGATGCGCTCGGCGCGGTCGACGATCTCGATCACGATGGGCAGGTCGGTCGAGAGGCGGAGGATGTTGGCGGTGTGGACGCGGGAGTGGGCCCCGAAGCCGGCCTGCCCGCGCAGCACCGTGGCGCCGGCCAGGCCCTTCTCGCGGGCCCGGGCCACGATGGCCTCAAACAGCGGGCGGCCATGCCAGCGGTCGCTCTCGCCGATGAAGATCCGCAGGAGCTTGCCCGGTCCCTCGATCTTCATGTTCCGCTCCTATCCCCAGACGAGGCGAGCGCCCGCCCACCCGGCCCAGACGGCCGCGAGCCCGAGCGCGAGGCTGCCCCCCGCGTTGGCCAGCGCGAGGCCGATGTCGCGCTTCTGGAGGAGGGCGAGCGTCTCGTAGCCGAAGCTCGAGAAGGTCGTGAAGCCACCGAGGATGCCGATGGTCAGGAACACCCGGGTGTTGGCCGACAAGGCCTGGCGCTGGAGGGCCAGGTACATGACGAGGCCGATCGCCGCGCACCCGAGCACGTTGACGGCGAGCGTGCCCCAGGGAAAGCGCGGGCCCGCGATGGTCTGCACCCAGCCGCCGACCATGTAGCGCCCGACGGAGCCGATCGCGCCACCGAGGGCCACGAGGAGTATCTTGGTCGCTTCGGCGTTCATCGCGCCAGTCTACGCTCCGCCGCCGGCCCCTCGCATGGACACTCCCTGGGACATCTGGATCGACACGGGCGGGACGTTCACCGACTGCGTGGCGCGCGGGCCGGATGGGACGCTCCGGCGCGCCAAGGTGCTCAGCTCGGGCGCGCTGCGCGGGCGGGTCGAGGGGGTCGGCGCCGGGGGCGACATGCTGTTCGTCGAGGCCGACTGGGGCGCACCGAGCCGGTTCATCGTGGGGATGGAGGTTCGTTTCCCGGGCCTGGAGCCGGCGGGGTCTGCGCCGGCGCGCGCGATCGGGCACGACGCCGCCGGCGGGGTGATCCGGCTGGACCGGGCGCCGGGATTCCCGATCCCACCGGGCGCGGTCTTCGAGGTTCGGTCGGGCGAGGAGGCCCCGATCCTGGCGGCGCGGCTGGTCACCGGCACGCACGCGGGGCGCCCGCTCCCGCCCGTTCGCGTGCGCCTGGGCACGACGCGCGCGACCAACGCCCTGCTCGAGCGGCGCGGCGAACCCGTCGCCCTGTTCCTCACGCGGGGTCATGGGGACCTGCTGGAGATCGGCACGCAGCAGCGCCCCGATCTCTTCGCCCTGGACATCGTCAAGCCCGCGCCGCTGCACGCGGCGGTGGTGGAGGTTCCGGAGCGCCTGGGAGCGGATGGCTCGGTGCTGGCGCCGCTCGACCTGGCGGCGCTGGCCGGGCCGATCGCCCGCGCGCGGGGCGCGGGCCTGCGCAGCGCGGCGGTGGCGCTCCTGCACGCCTGGATCAACCCGGTCCACGAGCGGGCGCTGGGCGCGTTCCTCGCGGCGCACGGGTTCGAGCACATCTCGCTCTCCTCCGACCTGGCTCCGCTCATCCGGCTCCTGCCGCGAGCGCAGACCGCCGTGGTGAACGCGTATCTGGCGCCGGTGGTGGAGTCCTATCTGGGGAGGGTGGCCGGGGGCCTCGCGGAGCGGGGATCGCGTCTCCACGTGACGACGAGCGCGGGGGGCCTGTTCGATCGGCGCTCCATCCGCGCCAAGGACACGCTCCTCAGCGGGCCGGCCGGGGGGGTCGTGGGGGCGGCGCTGGCGGCGCGCCGGTCCGGGTTCGGGCGGGCGATATCCCTCGACATGGGCGGCACGAGCACGGATGTGGCGCGGGTCGACGCGGGCGCGGGCGGGACGCCGCTCTTCGACTACGACTTCGAGCACGAGGTCGCGGGCGTCCGCGTGCTCGCGCCGGCGCTCGCGATCGAGACCGTGGCCGCGGGCGGCGGGTCGATCTGCACCGTCGATGCCCAGGGCCTGCGCGTCGGGCCCGAGAGCGCGGGGGCCGATCCCGGCCCGGCGTGCTACGGCGCCGGGGGACCGCTGACGATCACGGACTGCAACCTGCTGCTGGGACGGCTGGATCCCGCGGCGTTCGCGATCCCGATCGATGCCGGGGCGGCGCGGGCGAGGTTCGAGGAGCTCCGGGACTCCGTGGGATGTGGGCCCGGGACGAGAAGAGATTCGGTAGTCACAGGCGGGACGCCCGTGCCACGAGAGCAGGTAGACACAGGCGGGACGCCTGTGCCCGGAGAAGGGGGAGGGGATGACCCCGATGCGCTGCTGGAGGGGCTCATCGACCTGGCGTGCGAGCGCATGGCCGAGGCGATCCGGGGGATCTCCATCCGGCGCGGGTACGACCCATCGGGCGATGCGCTGCTGGCCTTCGGCGGCGCGGGCGGCCAGCACGCCTGCGCGGTGGCGGAGCGGCTGGGCATGGGAACCGTGCTCATCCCCGCGGACGCCGGGCTGCTCTCGGCCCTGGGCGTGGGACGCGCGCGGATCGAGCGGATGACCGAGCGCCAGGTCCTTGAGCGGCTCGACGCGGTCGCCGGCCGGCTCGACGGCGTGCTCGACGATCTCGCGGGGCGGGCCGCCGACGCCATCGCGGGGGAGGGGATCGCGCCGGAGCGGATCGCGATCGCCCGGCGGATCGCATCGGTGCGGCTGCTCGGGCAGGAATCGGCCATCGCCATCGACCTGCCGGAGGGCTCGCGTGACTGGCGCGGGTACCTGGCGCCGGCGTTCGCGGCGCGGTACGCCGACATCCATGGGCACGCGCCTCCGGAGCGCCCGAGCGAGGTCGAGTCGCTCCGGGTCGTGGCGACGGAGGTGGCGCCAGCGGAGTCCGATTCGGCGCCGGGCCCGGCCACTGCCCATCGCGCGGAGACGCGCGCCGAACCCGGTGGCGTGCGACGCGTCGGCTTCGCCGGGCGCTGGCTGGAGGCACGGGTCTTCGAGCGGGCCCGATTGGCGCCCGGGGACCGGCTCGATGGCCCGGCGCTGGTGTTCGAGGCGCACGCCGCGACGGTCGTCGCGCCCGGGTGGAGGGCCCGGGTGGATGGGGCTTGCGCGCTGGTGCTGACGCGCTCGCCGTCCGCGTCGCCAGCGCGGAGCGCGGGCCACGAGGCGGTGCGCGCGGAGCTGGCCATCGGGCGGCTGACGGCCATCGCGCGCGAGATGGGCGAGCAGCTGCGCCGGACGGCGCTGTCCGTCAACGTCAAGGAGCGCCTGGACTTCTCGTGCGCCCTGCTCGATCCCGCGGGCACGCTCATCGCCAGCGCGCCGCACATCCCGGTGCACCTGGGCGCGCTGGGGACCTGCGTCCGGGCCCTGCGCGGGGCCATCGAGTTGGGCCCGGGCGACACGGTCGTCACCAACCACCCGGCCTTCGGCGGCTCGCACCTGCCGGACATCACGCTGGTGACGCCGGTGCACGGGCCCGGCGGCGAGCTCCTGGGGTTCGTCGCCAACCGGGCCCACCACGCCGAGATCGGCTCCGCGCGCCCGGGCTCGATGCCCACGGAGGCGCGAACGCTCGCGGACGAGGGCGTGGTGATCGCACCGATGCACCTGGTCCGGGCGGACGGGGCGCGCTGGGGCGAGGCGGGGTCGATCCTGCGCGCCGGGCGGTGGCCCAGCCGCGCGGTGGAGGAGAACCTCGCGGACCTGCGCGCGCAGCTGGGCGCGAACCGGCGGGGACACGCGGCGCTGGTGGCGCTGGCGCGCGAGATCGGCGAGGCGGAGCTGGGCCGATCGATGCGGCTGCTGACGGACCGGTCCGCGCGGCGCGTGCGGGCGGCGCTGGCGCGCCTCGCCGGTGGCGGCCGGCGGGTGCTGGAGGCCGAGGAGCGGCTCGATGACGGCGCGATCCTGCGGGTGCGTCTCGAGCTCGCGGGCGATCGGGGCGTGCTCGACTTCGCCGGCTCGGCGGGCGTGCACCCGGGCAACCTCAACGCCACGCCCGCGATCGTGCGGAGCGTGGTCGCGTACGTGATGCGCCTGCTCGTGGACGAGCCCCTGCCCCTCAACGAGGGGCTCGTCGAGCCGGTGGAGATCCGCGTCGGGCCGGGGATCCTCCACCCGCCGTTCGATCCCGACCCCGCCCGCTGCCCCGCGGTCGTCGGGGGCAACACCGAGACGAGCCAGCGCCTGGTGGACGCGCTGATCAAGGCGCTGGGACTCGCGGCGTGCTCGCAGGGCACGATGAACAACCTCGTCCTCGGCAACGCCCGGTTCAGCCACTACGAGACCATCGGGGGCGGGGCGGGCGCGACGCCCCTGGCCCCCGGCGCCTCGGGCGTGCACACGCACATGACCAACACGCGCATCACCGACCCGGAGGTGCTGGAGCGCCGCTGCCCCGTGCGCCTCGAACGCTTCGCGATCCGGAACGGGAGCGGCGGAGCGGGACGCCAGCGCGGCGGCGACGGCCTCGTCCGCGAGCTGACGCTCCTGGAGCCGTGCTCGGTCTCGCTCCTGGGCCAGCACCGGCGCGAGGGGCCGTACGGCGCGGCGGGGGGCGAGGCCGGAAGGCCCGGCGCGCAGCGGCTCGTTCAGGCCGATGGCCGGAGCGTCGAACTCCCCGGCGTGGCGTCGGTGGATGTCCGGGCGGGGGACCGGCTGGTCATCGAGACGCCGGGCGGGGGCGGCTGGGGCCGGGCCGGCGCGTGAGCCGGCGTTACCTGGCTGACCCGTTCAGCTGGCGGTACTTCTCGCGGTACTTGTCCGCGAGCTTGGACTGCTTGCTCGACAGGTCGATCTCGCGCCCGGCGATGAAGGCCCGCTCGATGCGGGTGGTGACCTCGAGCGGGTTGCCGTCGGTCACGATGAGCGTCGCCAGCTTGCCGGGTTCGAGCGAGCCGAGCCGGTCGCCGACGCCGAGGATCTCGGAGGTCGAGCGCGTCACGCCCCGGAGCGCGGCCGCGGGATCGAGGCCGTACGCGACGGACATGGCGGCGTTGTAGGGGAGGTTGCGCTCGTGGGCCGTGTCATCGGCGCTGGCCAGGCACCAGCGGATGCCGAGGGCCTCGAGCTCGGCGGGCAGGCGGTAGGCGCCGTCGTAGTCGGAGTCGGACCGCTTGGGGAACGCCAGCGTGCCGGTGACGATCACCGGCACATCGTGGCGCTTGAGGGCCTCGGCGGCCAGGGGCGCGTCGCGTCCGCCGATGATCACGGGGCGCAGGCGGCGCTGGACGGCCCACGCGACGGCGGCGTGGATCTGGTCCGCATCCTGGGCGAAGATGAGCACCGGCTTCTGCGCGGGGCCCGCGGTCGGAAGGAAGGGGGCCATGCCCTCCCAGCGCAGGTCGGTGGGCCGGGCGGGGTCCGCGCCGCGCGCGGCCAGGTACGCCGCGGCGGCGTCGAAGGCCTCGTCGAGGGCCTGGGTCGTCCGCCGGGTCGTCTGCTGCTGCTCCTCGTCGGTCTGGTTCATGAAGCGCGAGCTGACGGGGCGCATCTGGGGCCAGTTGATGACCAGGCCCGCGCCGGCCTCGACGGTCATCTCCTCCCAGGTCCAGCCCTCGAGCTGCATGACGCTGGCGCGCCCGGGGATGGTGCCGCCGGTCGGGAACGAGCCGACCGTGAGGATGCCGTTGGCGCGGGTGACGGGGATGAGCGTCGAGTCCGGATTGACGGCGACGGCCGCGAAGACCTCGGGCTTGATCGAGCCCTGCTCGGACTGGTCCTGGGTGGCGCGGACGGGCGGGAACTCCGACAGGCCGATCTGCGTGACCGGCCCGATGAGCCCCGGGTAGACGTGCCTGCCGGTGGCGTCGATCACCGTGCCGCCGTCGAGGGTGAAGGGGCCCTCGCCCACGCGGGTGATCTTGCCGTTCTCGAAGACGATGTGGCCGGAGGCGATGTCGGGGCCGGAGACCGGGTGGATCGTGGCGTTGACGATGGCGATCGGGCGCGTCTGGGCGGGGGCCTTGACGGTCAGGTCCTGCGCCAGCGCAGGCGAGGCCAGTGCCGCGACCACGAGGAGAGAACGCAGAGCACGTGGAGTGGAGCGGAGGAACTCGGAGAAGGGACTGGAGAGTGGGGAAGGGGTCGAGGTGTTCATGGCGATCGATCCTGAGAAGCTCGTGTGCCGCGCTCGGGGCGTTGGCTGGCGTTGCGTCCGGTCTCTTCCGACTCTTGGTGTCCGCTCCGCGTTCTTCTGCTTCGCTCCGCGTTCCCTGCGTTCGTTCACTGGCCGTGGTCGCCCAGGAGGACTCCGCAGTCGCCGCACCGGGCGGCCTCGGCGTCGATGCCGCGACGGAGGAACTCGAGGTAGCGCTCGCGCAGGGCGTCGGCGTAGCCGTCGTCCTCGGTCGGGCGGCGCCCGCGTCCGAATCCGCCGGCTCCCCCACCACCGCCGCTGTCGGCGGACGGCCCCTCGGCCAGGGCCTTCTGGAGCAGGCGCTGGCGCTCGGAGGCGATCCGCATGCGGTGCTTCGCGTCATCCTCGAGGGAGAAGTAGCGGCGCCCGTCCACGTACGTCGCCTCGCAGCGCGAGAACGCCGAGAGGGGCGAGCCGGACCAGATGACGAAGTCCGCATCCTTGCCGGCCTCGAGGGAGCCGATGCGATCGGCCACGCCCAGTTGCTTCGCGGGGTTGAGGGTGACGAACTTCAGGGCCTCCTCGGGCGGGACGTTGCCGTACTTGACGGCCTTGGCCGCCTCGACGTTCATGCGCCGGGCCAGCTCATCGGAGTCGGAGTTGTAGCTGACGACGACGCCCTGCTCCCACAGGATGGGGCCGGCCTGGGGGATCGCGTCCTGGACCTCGACCTTGTAGGCCCACCAGTCGCTGAAGATGCTGGCGCCGATGGAGTGGGCCTTGACGGCCTCGGCGACCTTGTAGCACTCCAGCCCGTGCTGGTAGGTGCCGATGCGGAAGCCGAACTCCCCGGCGATGCGGGCGAGCATGAGGATCTCGTCCTGGCGGTAGCTGTGGCAGTGGACCAGGCGCTGGCCGGCGAGGATCTCCGCGAGGGCCTCGAGCTCGAGATCGCGCCGGGTCTTCTCGCCGCGGGCGATGCTCGCCGCGTACTCCTTCGCGGCCGTGAAGCGGTCGCGGATCATGGTCTCGACGCCCATGCGGGTCTGCGGGTAGCGGCCCGACCCGCCGCGCTCGGACGAGCTGGACTGCTTGACGTTCTCGCCGAGGGCGAACTTGATGCCGGGCGGGGCGCCCTCGAGGTGCATCTCGTCGGGCGTGAGCACGCCCCAGCGGATCTTGTTGACGCAGTTCTGGCCGCCGATGGGGTTGGCCGAGCCGTGGAGATTGTTGACGGCGGTGAGGCCGCCAGCGAGCTGGCGGTACCAGTTGATGGCGTCGGGGTTGGTGACATCCTGGATGCGGACCTCGGCCGTGACGGCCTGGCCGCCCTCGTTGACGCCGCCGCTGATGCCCGTGTGTGAGTGGCAGTCGATCAGGCCGGGCGAGATGTGCTTACCGGTGGCGTCGATCACGGTGGGCGGCGCGGAGAGCCGAACGGTCGCGAGGAACTTCTCGTAGTCCGCGGCGGGGCCGGCGAAGAGGACCTTGCCCGCGTTGACGAGCAGCACGCCGTTTTCGATGCGCCCGGCGGGCGCGCTGGTCCAGATGGTCGCGCCCGTGAGGGCGAGGCATTCCTGCGGCGGGGGCGCATCCATCATGTAGGGGCCGAAGGGATAGCCCCAGGTCTCGGGAATGTCCTTGGTCGGATCCGGGCGCGGGCGGGCCGGGGTTCCGGGCCCGCCGTTGTCGCCGCCGGCGCGTCCGGCGCGTCCGCCCCGATC
>CAYWOF010000016.1:0-1338 GCA_964459825.1 uncultured Phycisphaeraceae bacterium
GGCGCCCCCGGCTCAGGATGTAGAACCTCGATCCCGGGATCGCCTGGCTCATCAGCTCCGTCGCCAGGATCTCCTCCTCGCGCCACACCATGCAGTCCTTGAGCGTCGCGTCGATGGTGTGCTCCGCGTGCAGCCGGTGGTGCACCGTCTCGATGTTGTCCACCAGGCAGACGAAGAGGTCCGGCTCGAGCAGGCGCACCTGGTCCAGGTCGAACGCGCTGAACAGCCCGTGGCGCCAGCGGAAGGTGGCGTGGGTGTTGACCAGGATGTTCCGCTGCCCGCGCGACTCGGCGATGATGTCCTTGATCGCCGCCCGGCGCAGCGAGTTGAGCCTCGACAGCGGCAGGTCCAGGATCCGCCCGGCTCGGATGTCCGGCGCTTCCCGGTACATGATGTCCCCCACGTGGTAGACGGCGACGGTCTCCCCCTGCTCCCCCGCCAGGCGCGCCACTCCCTCCAGGTACCGTTTCTTGTCCATCCCGACCTGGCCGGTCACGATCGCACGCATGCGGGGGCTCCAACGGTGTCCTACGTCCGAGCAATCGTAGTGGATGCTTGCACGCCCGGCGGCGTGTGGTACCTCTGAAGAGAAGGGGAGCACCATGGCGCCAACGGAGGCCCACTTCACCGCGCCACCGAACGCACTCCGTGGTACGATCGCGTCGGTCTTCCGGGTGCGGCCACGCCGTCAGGACTCCACCGCATGGGTCGATCGCTCGCGCCGAGGATCCTGGAGGCGAACGCGGAGCTCCTGGTCAGGGGTAACGTCGATGCGATCGGCGCGTTCTTTGCGCGCGGCTACGTGGCCCACGGCACGGAGCAGGATCTGCCCGGCGGTCTCGAGACGATCCGGAAGCTCATCGGTCTGTACCGGCGTGCCTTCCCCGATCTGACCCTCGCGGTCGAGATCCTCGTGGAGGGCACGGACCGCGTCGCATGGCAACGGACGCTGCGCGCCACCCACCAGGGGAACTTCAAGGGCTTCCGCCCCACGGGCCGGCCCATCGTGTGGCGTGACATGGTGACCAGCCGCTTCCACGATGGTCTCATCGCCGAGGACTGGGTGATCACGGACCTTGCGGAACGCCTGCTGCTTGGCCGGAAAAGGTGACCGGCCCGGGGTTCTCTCCGGCCTCCGCGGCGGCGCCGACCGTGGCGCGATCGGCGCCCCCAAACCGAGGCGACCGCGACTCCCTACAGCGCCCGGTAGTAATACGTCGTGCCGCACGGCTCGCCCCCCGGCATCAGCGCATACCCCGGAATATCCCCCACCCCCCCCCCCCCCACCCCCACGTACAACCCCCCCGCGTCCCCCCCCCGCCCCCCCACCCGCCACCC
>CAYWOF010000016.1:1348-16986 GCA_964459825.1 uncultured Phycisphaeraceae bacterium
ACCCCAGCCGCTCGTACAGCCGCGCGGCGTCGCCCCACGTCACCGCATCCAGCACCAGCAGCGTCCGCCCGCACTCGCGCGCCATGGCCTCCGCGCCCCGCATCAGCGCCGCGCCCAGCCCCCGCCGGCGCGCCCGCCGGTGCACCAGCATCTTCACCAGGTCGGCCCGGTGCGGCTGGTTCTCGGGCAGGTCGAGCACCAGTTGCACCGTCCCGCACACCCCCAGCCCATCCTCGGCCACCAGCAGCGCCCGTTCCCCCGCGCCCACCCCGCGCGCCACCCGCCGCCAGAACGCCGCCGCCCGCTCCCGCGTCAGCGGGTGCATGAACCCCACCGAGGCGCCGCCCTCCACGCAATCGACCAGGAGCTCGGCGAGCGCGGTGACCCGCGCCTCATCCACCTGGTGCAGCCGCCGCAGAGTCCACTCGGGTGCCATCATCGCCTCGCCCGGGAGCAAAGGGTTTTCGCGTGCCACCACCACCATACCCCGCGATGCAAGCCCCCGCGCCGCCCACGTCCCGTTCGCGGCGCCGGGCGGCCCCCCGTGCCCTCTGCATGGCGCCTTCCGCTCCTCCGCCGCTGTGCCATGTCGCCCTGTGCCCTGTGCCCTGTGGCCCCCCACCCCTTGGTGGTCATGCGGAGCATGGTCGGACACGCCCATGGGCCGGCCACCGGTGGCGCAGCCGACGGCTCAAACGCCGGGGTCGTAGGGCGGGAACTCGACCCCCTCCATGAACGGAGCGTAGTTCGCGTGCCGACCCACCGACGACGTGTACAGCGGCCGGTTCACCTGGTCGTAGGAAGGCGTGCGGACCGTCCGGCGCGATCTGTAGAACTCGCGGCAAGCGTCATCCCATTCGAGGCCCAGGAACTCGATGATGCGCGGGAACTCGGTGTCCGGGTGCTTGATGAGCCGCTCGTAGTGCACGTCGAGGATGGGCACATCCAGGGCCTTCTTCCAGTGCTCCATCATCCGCATGGACTGCTCCCAGAACCGGGCGATCCAGTCGTACCGCGTCGTCCACGAACCCTCGGTGACATCGAACCCCTCCTGGTAGCAGGAGACCGCGACGTCGCGCGGGTCGCGGATCGCGTGGATGATGCGGGTTTTCGGGAAGAGGCGCGCGATCATGCCGACCAGCCTGGTGTTGCCCATCGACTTGTTGACGATTCGCCGAACGCCGGGCTTGGTCAGGGCCCTGATCTCCTTGAGATAGGCCTCGGCCGTGCGCGTCCAGCGCCAAGAATCGAACTTCCCGAAGCACGCGGGGGGCTCCTTCTCCGGGTCCCAGGCCTCGCCAAGGTCGTGCGCGAACTCCATGAGGGTGCCGAGTTCGCCGACGCCCGCCCCCATGGGATGGGCGTCGATGATCTGGTCCAACAGGCTCGTGCCGCTCCGAGGGACCCCGGCGATGAAGACCGGCAGATCGCTGGTGCACGCGCTGACCGGGAATCGGGCCATCTTCTCGCGCGACCAGTTGCTGATCAGTTCCGAGACCTGCTCGGCCGCCAGCTCCGGGCTGAACTCCAGGCGCCCGATCTCGTTGGCAGCGCCGGCGGCCTCGTAGGCGCCGCGATAGTCCCCCTTGCGGTCGCAGGCCTTGGCCTTGACGTACAGCGCGGCCTTTTTCAGGTCCTCGTGCAGACGCTCGACGAGCAACCCGTCGATGAGGCCGATCGCCTCGTCGAAACGCTTGTCCTGCACCAATAGCTTCGCCCATTCCAGGCGCACCTCGGGGTCCGCCGGCACGCCCCGGGCCGCGGCCGCGTCCATGAGTGGCTTGATGACCGACCGGGCCTCCTCGAAGCGCCCGGCCGCCTCCAGGGCGCCGCCCTTGATCAGCAGCGCCGCCATCATCCCCGGATTCTCGGCCAGAGCCCGGTCGCACAGGCGTACCGCCTCATCCGTCGCCCCCCTGTCCCGCTCGCAGCGGGCCAGGAGCAGGACCGCCTCGGGGTGCTCGTGGAGCGAGATCGATCGGCGGGCCACTTCCGCGGCCTCGCGCATCCTCCGCGAGCGTTCGAACACGATTCCCAGCAAGAAGAGGGCCTCGGGATCGGGTTTCGGCCGCCAGACGAAGGCTCGGAGCGCCGCCTCGGCCTTGTCGAAATCGCGATTGCGGAGGTGGGTGCGGGCCGAGTCGATTGCCGCCGCTCGTCCGTGGCTTGGACCCATCCGCACCTCCCGTCGGGAGCATAATCGCAGGTGCCACATGCCACACTAATCGCCGCTACGTCGCGCGCCGGCCGTGCTGGGCCCTCCGTGCACCGCGCCTCGGGGATGCCCCAGAGCAGGCGGTGGAGCCCGAGAACCCTCTTCATCAGGAAGGGATGCGGCGTTGAGCGCGGGGGTGTGAAGCGCCCAACCAGCAATGTTCAGGCTTTGTTCGCTATCGAGGATCGAATGAACCCGTTATGCTCGGCCGCTTCTGCGGTTTGGCCCACCATTCCGTGCGGGCCTTCTGCTTGGACCCCGGCCCGTGGGCGGTGTTCCGGCGAGCGCTCGATCGGCATTCAAGCCAAGGAACAACCAGCCGTGGCCAACAACATCCGGCGTTCCCTGTTCGGAGGCGCTTTGTTCGCGATCGGCGTCGTCGGTGCGACCGCCCAGCGCAGCGAGGGGCGTCAACACCGGCCCTATTTCTTGGTCGACGATGGGGCGAAGGGTCTTCCGCAGTTCACGGACGGCGGAGGGCTCTATTTCCTAACGGGCGGCGCACCGATCTACTTCTTGACCGGCGGAGCCCGCGCCGCCAGCGCCTCTCATCCGTGGGAGGGGGTGTGGCCCGGTGTCAACCCGCGGACGCTCGCGCGCCAGACCAACATCGGCCTGATCGGCTGGACCGTGCGCGGCGGCATGCCGCTGAACTTCGCGCTCCACCACAACTCGATGGCCACACGGTCCAACCCCAGCCTGAGCGCCGAGTGGCTCCACTCCTTCGACATCCGCCTGGTCCTCTCCAACGGCAACACGCAGGCCGAGATCCAGTGGGGCCACCTGCCGCAGATGTTCACCCTCGTCGGCGCCGCGTGGACACCCGCCGACGGCTACCGGGACCAGCTCAAGCCCAACAACGCCGGCAGCTTCCTGCTCACCACGCGGGACCAGTTCAAGTACACCTTCGCGGTCACGACCGATCCGCTGGTGCACCGGCTCAAGTCCATCAAGGACCCGAGCGGGAACTCGATCACGCTGTCCTACAACGCCGCCGGGCGGCTCACGCAGGTGAAGGACCCGAGCGCCCGGAAACTGACGTTTTCGTACGATGGCGCGGGCAGGCTGGCCAATGTCAAGTTCATCGCGTCGACCTACTCCCGCCAGTGGACACTGGGGTATGACGGGAGCGGACGGCTGAACCGGATCACCTGGCCGACCGTCACCACGGAGTCGGGCCCCCAGGTGTACTCCGTCCTGTTCTCCACCGACCCGGGCTCCAACAACCTCACCAGCCTCACGGACCGGGCCGGCCACGTCCGCCTCTTCGGGTACACCGGCGACCAGGCGCTCTGGGAGCAGCCCCCGGGCAACACCGCGCTCCAGTGCATCCAGTACCTCGACACCGCGCTCGGCAGCCGGCGGACCGATCCCACGGGCGTCGTCCGGACCTACGAGTACGACGCGATGGATCGCCTGGTGCGCTCCATCGATGGCCAGAACAACACGACCACGCTCACTTACGGCGACCCCAACTACGCCTGGGCGCCCTCGATGTCCCAGAGCCCGACCGGCGAGTCGTACGTCTGGGATCTCGACAACGATGGGCAGGTGGTCGGCGTGACGCCCCCCGGGCTGGGCCGCTTCGACCTGACGTACAACAGCAAGCACCGGCTGACCAAGATCCTCGAACCCCTCGTGACGGACGCCAACGGCCAGACCGACACCACGCGCCGGCGCACCGACTTCATCTACGACACCAAGAGCCGCCTGACGGGCGTGCGCCGGTACACCGGCGCCAACACCTTTGTCACGACGCTCCAGCGCACGTACAGCACCCAGGGCCTCTGCCTGACCGAGACCAACGCCCTCGGCCAGGTCACGACCTACACCTACGACCTCCACGGCAACCGCGTGTCGGTGGCAACGCCGGGCGGGCGATCGGCGACCTCCGTCTGGGGGGACCCTCACCTGACCTGCGGCTTCCGGGTGCCCCAGTCGATGCAGATCACCGGCGGGCCGGGCGCCACGTACATCTACGACGAGTGGGCCCGCCTGCGGGATCGCGTCCAAGCCGACGCCAGCGACGCGACGTACCACTACGACGGCAAGTCCCGCCTGGTCAAGATGGTGGACTCGACCGGCACGACCACCTTCGCCTACGGCCCCCTCGGCTACTGCGACATGACCACCGACGGCGGCGGATGGACCGCCCTCTACTCCCGCGATCCCGCCGGACGCCCGCTCACGCTCACCGAGACCGGCGCCTTCGGCCAGGCGGTCGTGACGTACGGGTACAACGCGCTGGGGCGCCTGACCAGCAAGGACGACGGCGGCCTCGTTCAGTACGCGTACGACAACGCCGGGCGCCTGGTGCAGATCGATCGCCCCAACGGGCACTCCACCACGCGCTCGTTCGTCTCGGGCCTGCTCGACGTCGAGACCCACACGGTCAACAGCATCGTGAAGTACGAATGGGACTTCGACTACAACGCCATCGGAGTCCCCCATCGCAAGTCCGAGCTCGATGGGCACCAGACCGAGTACTTCTACGACTTCCGCGACCGGCTCATCCGCGAGGAGCGCACCGGCCCCTCGTCGAACCACACCGTCCAGTACGCCTACGACGACGCCGGCCGGCGCATCACCCGGATCACCGACGGGAACCAGGCCAACCTGACCTACGACGCCGACGGGCGCGTCCAGACTCTGTCGGATTACATCTCCGCCTACGTCTGGGACCCCTCCGGGCGCCTCGCATCCATCCAGGACATCAGCGGCCTGCGCACGTTCACGTACGACGATGCGGGGCGTCTGACGCGCGCGGTCTCGCCGTCGGGGCGCGACGACTACCAGTACGACGGCCTCCACCGACGGGTCCGCTACGACGAGCGGGACACGGGCGGCATCCTGCTCTCCCAGAGCGCCTACCGCAACCTCGGCACCGCCCTGCGGCGCCAGGAGCAGACCGTGGGCATGGTCACCACACAGCTGCCCGTTCGCCTGGGCCCGACCGGGGTGGATTCGTTCTTCGATGTCTTCTACGGTGACCTCGACACCGTCGCCGACAACAGCGGCACGCGCGGACTGTTCGATGGCAACGGCAACGCCGTCGCCTTCTCCGCCGTCTACGACGCCTTCGGGCGCACGCTCGAGCACACCGGCGCGGACACCGTCTACCAGTGGAACGCCGATCCCGGCGCGCGCACCGAGGGAACAGCGGGGCTGATCTACCAGGGCCACGCCGGATGGTACGAGCCGCAGGCGGGGGTGAGCGTCAACAGCTACGCCAACCCAGACAGCGACGGGGCGCTCTTGACCGGCGGCTGGAACGGCTACGCCAACCCAGACAGCGACGGGGCGCTCCTGACCGGCGGCTGGAACGGCTACGCCAACCCAGACAGCGACGGGGCGCTCCTGACCGGCGGCTGGGGCCTGGGCAACGGCTACGCCAACCCGGACAGCGACGGGGCGCTCTTGACCGGGAACGGCGGCGTTTTGAGCTCGGTATGGGACCTCGACAACGATGGCTTGTGGGACGAACGGAACCTCCTCCTCAGGCCATCCATGGCGATCGACGAGGGGCTGTGGTGGTTGCGCCCGAGGTAAGGTGGAAGGTCAAACGCGGCCTGAGGCAAGGCGTGAGGCGGCCGCCAGCCGGAGGATGCACAGAGCGTGGCGCGCTCCACGAGGCTGGAGGCCGTCCGATCGTGCGCGGTCCGCCCATCGGTGACCTGGGCAACGCGATGGCTCACGGACGGGGCCGGAACACCTTGAACCCGGCCCGGTGCCATCGTACCGTGCCTCCCACCCCGGAGGCCCCATGTCCGTCCTCGTCGACGCCACCACCCGAGTGATCTGCCAGGGCATCACGGGCGACTTCGGCGCCCAGCACACCCGCGGGTGCCTGCACTACGGCACGAGGCTCGTCGGCGGCGTCACGCCCGGCAAGGGCGGCACCAAGGACGCCAACGGCCTGCCCATCTTCGACACGGTCGACCAGGCGGTCCGCGCCACCGGCGCCACCGCCACGATGATCTTCGTCCCCCCCGGCTTCGCGGCCGACGCCATCCTGGAGGCCGCCGACGCGGGCATCGCCGTGATCTGCTGCATCACCGAGGGGGTGCCGGTGCAGGACATGATCCGCGTGCGCGCGGTGCTGGATGAGGCGGAGAAGGGGCCAAGGGGCCAAGGGGCGAAGGGGCAAAGCGGAGGTGGTAGCGAGGGAGCGGGGAATAGGGATCATGCCCCCAGCGCGTCTGCCACTTCGCCCCTCTGCCCCTCTGCCCCTCTGCCCCTCCGTCTGATCGGCCCCAACTGCCCCGGCATCATCACGCCCGGCCCGAAGACCGGCACGGGCGAGTCGGCCAGCGACCCCTTCACCAACGCCGGGTGCAAGATCGGGATCATGCCCGGCTACATCCACACCCACGTCAGCCAGGCCAAGCGGGGCAAGGCCGTCGGCATCGTCAGCCGCTCCGGAACGCTCACCTACGAGGCGGTCTGGCAGACCTCCAACCTCGGCCTGGCCCAGTCCACCTGCATCGGCATCGGCGGCGACCCGGTCCGCGGGCTCTCGCACGTGGACTGCCTGCGCCTCTTTCAGGACGACCCGGACACGCACGGCATCCTGATGATCGGGGAGATCGGCGGGAGCGACGAGACCGACGCCGCGGCGTTCATCCGCGCGCACGTGACCAAGCCCGTGGCGGCGTTCATCGCCGGACGCACCGCCCCGCCCGGGCGGCGCATGGGGCACGCCGGCGCAATCATCGGCGGCGCCGATGACACGGCCGACGCCAAGATCAAGGCCCTGCAGGACGCGGGTGCGACCGTCGCCCTGAGCCCGGCCGAGATGGGCTTGGCCATGGCCAAGGCCATGAAGCTGGGTTGATTCCGCATCGCCTGGTCCGGTGCATGCCATTGACCTCGGCGCACCCGCGTTGGTAGGCTCCGCCCGTGGAGCGGCCCGGGCCGCTTCCGGAGTGCGAGCCGTGAAGGGTGTAGGACGAGCGACCGCGACCTGGGCGTTGGCCGCGATCCTGGCGGGGGTGGCGACGAGCTTGGGCGGCTGCTCCTCCGCCCCCGCCGTGCGCGGCGAGCCGCTGGCCGTTCGCGGTCGGGCGGAGGTCGCGCGCCTGGGGGACAACCAGTTCCGCGTGGAGTGCCGCGGGTTCGAGCGAGTGGAGGCGAGCCAGCAGGACCCGGCCTGGTGCTGGGCCGCGAGCGTGGAGATGGTGCGCCGGTTCAACGGGGAGCGCGTCTCGCAGGAGGAGATCGCCACGCAGATCCACGGGGCGGACAACCGCAGGGGCGCCGGGATGAACGAGATCATGGTGGCCCTGAACCCGGACCTGGAGCTGCGCCTGGACAGGGTGCTCGCGGATGGGAAGGTCGAGATCGACTGGGAGAACCTGATCGCGTCCGAGGCCGATCGGCTGACGATCAACGCCGATGACATGATCGCCGAGCTCTCGGGGGGGTACCCGGTGGTGATCGGCCTGTCGAACCCGGATAATCCGAGCGTGGGGCACGCCTGCGTGGTGCACGCGGTGACCTACCGGCGGCGCGAGCTGACGTACGCCGAGATGGCCGCCTCCAGCGTGGAGAAGACCACGGACACGGAGCGGCTGCTCGGGCGCGCGGTGTCGCTCTTCCTGGTGGACAGGGTCGAGTATTTCGACCCGTGGCCCGGGGAGGGCGAGCGGGCGCTGGAGGGGTCCCAGCCGCTCGCGAACGTGGACTTCATGATAGGGAAGGCGGGGGCGCGGCGCATCCTGGAGCGCCGGCTCCGAACATTGCGATGACCCGGCCGCGAAGGCGGTCGCGGGTGGCTACTTGGCGCCCTCGGCCGGGGGCGTGGACGGCTTGTCCTTGTTGACGGGCTTGTCCGGGGCGGTGGGGTCGGAGGGCGAGGCCCCCTCGTACGACTTGCACCCGGCCAGCAGAACGGCCGCGCCGGCCACGAGGATCAGGCCCTTGCGTCCCGAGGGTTTCCGCGCCGTCATCGCTGCTTCTCCAGTAGCTCGGCCTTGGCGCGGAGTTCCGCGCCCATGGCGTCGATCACGCGAGTGTACATCACGTTGGCCTCGTCGTGCCTGGCCTCCACGTCGTCGCTCGCCGTCGCGTCGAGGAGCGCCTGGACGATGCCGCGAAGCTGGGCCGCCAGCGATCGTGCGGAGACCTCGGCCGTGTCGTCGAACTGGGCCTCGACCAGGGCGCAGACCGTGATCGCCAGCGTCTGCGTGAGGTACTCATCCCGGATCAGGTTCCATTCCCGGACGTACTCGTCGTAGGCCATCCCGTTCGGGTGGGTGGCGCTGGCGCGGTCCTCGCGATGCTCGCGCAGCCAGCACCAGCCGAGGCGCATGCGGTACGCGGCGTTGAGGGAGGTGGGGAAGATATCGGCGAAGTTCGTGAGCGCGCCGACCTGCTGGTCGTAGCGCTTGATCTGGTAGTCGTGGTTCAGGGACGAGCTGGCCGACTGCTGCTCGTAGCGGTGGGCGAGCCAGCCGACATAGGCGGCGCCGACCAGCGAGGCGACGCCGCCCACGACGAGCGCCAGGACGGTGCCGAAGACCGTCTGGCGCATGGCCCCGCGGTACTTCTCGTGCTCGGTGATCTTGGCCAGACGCTCGGTCAACGCGACGTCGGCCGCCGCGACGAAGCGCTCGGTCTGCAGCTCGCGCAGCCGGCATTTCTCCTCCACCTCGCGCAGGCGCCGTTCGAGCTCTTCCTCGCGTGGCGAGAGCGGCGCCTGCTTGGGCTCGGCGATCACGCCCGGCGGGTTGGGAGCATCATCGGCCGGCATGCGGGCGACTCCTGGCGGCGGACCAGGCGAGTGTACCACGCAGCGCGCGGGGCGCAAAGGGTCCGGAAACCCGATGTTGCCGAAGACCGGGGCCCCGAGCCTACTTGACGCAGGTCACCACGAACGCCGGGGGCAGGTTGCGCCAGACCCAGGGGCTTCGCGTCACCGTCGAGAAGTACCTCGGCAGCCGCCTGTAAAACCGGCGCCCGCGCGGCAGGATGGTGCCGATCCGGTAGCCGAAGGTGATGAGCCGCCCCCCGGGGCGCAGGACGCGGAGCGAGGCCGCGAGCGTGGCCTCCTGCAGCTCATCGGGGAACGAGGCCCACGGCAGGCCGCTGAAGATGACGTCCACCGTGCCGGGGGCGATCCCCTCGCGGGCGCAGAGCGTGTCCACGTTGCGGACGCTGTCCTCGTGGAGCCTCCGCCCCGGGAAGCGCTCGCGCCAGAGCTGGGCCATGCGCGGGTGGAGCTCGATCGCGAAGTAGCGGCAGTCGCGCTGGAGGCGCGGGAGGATGGCCGCGGTGAACGCGCCCAGGCCGGGCCCGAACTCCACGATGGCGCGGGCCGCGCCGAAGTCCACGCCCGCGACCATCGCCGCGGCGAGGCGACGGGAGCTCGGGGCGATGGCGCCGATGGTGAAGGGCTTGGTGACAAACTCGCGGAGGAAGCGGAGGTGCCCGATGGCGGGCGTGGGACGGACGGTGACGGGGGACGTACTTGCGTTGGACAAGCGTGGCGCTCCGTGCCCCCCGGCATCCCGTCTCCCTCTCGCAGCGCGGGCGACCGACCGGTCATTGGGCCCTCGCGCCGGCCCGTTTCGATCGCGCGACTGGGGGGCGAGCATAGCCGCCGCCCGGCCCCTGTGCCGGGTCGGACCCCAACACGGACCGGCCGAACCGCCGATCGGGTGGGACGTAACACCGGGCATGACCACCACCACTGGATCGTCGGCCGCGCGTTCGATGATGACCGTCCGGCGTGCGGACGAGCGGGGGCGCACACGCATCGGCTGGCTCGATGGGCGCCACTCCTTCAGCTTCGGCCGGTACCACGACCCGAAGTGGATGGGGTACCGGACGTTGCGCGTGATCAACGATGACATCGTCGCGCCGGGCGGCGGCTTTCCCGAGCACCCGCACGAGGACATGGAGATCATCACCTACGTCGTGTCGGGGACGCTGGCGCACAAGGACAGCACGGGAAAGACCGCGACGCTGGGGCCCGGCGGCATCCAGCGGATGAGCGCGGGTCGCGGCATCCGGCACAGCGAGTTCAACGCGTCGAAGACCGAGCCGGTGCGCCTGCTCCAGATCTGGATCGAGCCGGATCGTGCCGGGCACGAGCCGGGGTTCGAGGATGGGAAGCTGACCGTCGAGGCCCGGCGGGGGCGCTGGGCGCCGATCGCCTCGCCGGATGGCGCGGGCGGGTCGTTCCGGATCCACCAGGACGCGCGCGTGTTCGCGACGATCCTCGGGGCCGGGGAGAGGTTGGATTACGCGCTGGGCTCGGAGCGCCACGCGTGGGTGCAGGTGGTGCGGGGCGAGGTCGAGGTCAACGGCGTCGCGCTGCGCGAGGGGGATGGGGCGAGCGTGGCAGGGAAGACGGCGCTGGGCGCGGTGGCGCGGAGCGAGGCGGAGGTGTTGTTGTTTGACCTGAGTTGAGGAGATAGCGTTCCGCGCGGCCCCTCGCCCCCTTCGGGGGCTCTGATCACCTTCACTCGCTTTCCACGGGTTCCGATCGGCGAAGACGCCGACCACCCGTGGCTACACACCACCGTCCCTCCGGGGCTTCGAGCGCCGCACGTTGCCGCACATTGAGGTTCCGACCGGCATCCGGCCTCATCCCGGGATCCTGCCTTCGAACAGGAACTCCTTGACTGGCTTGCGCCCGGAGGGGAACTCCATCTTGCGCGCGCCCTCCGGCAGGTCCTCCTTGCGCCCCGGGCGGCCGAGGGCGCACATCGCCTCGACGACAAAGCCATCGGGGAGGCTGATGGCCGCGCCCGCCTTGGCGCGATCGAAGCCGGCCATGCCGTGGGCGACGAGGCCCATCTTCGCGGCCTGGAGGGCCAGGGCCATCCAGGCCGAGCCGGTGTCGAACGTGTGCACGGTGTTGGGCTTGCCGCCCTGCGTGAAGTTGGTCTTCGACACCAGGACCACGAGGACCGCGGCCTTCGCGCACCAGGCCTGGTTGGAGGGCATGAGGGCGTCGAAGAAGCCCTGCCACGCGGGCGTGCCGCGCTTCGCGTAGATGAACCGCCACGGCTGCTCGTTGTACGACGAGGGCGCCCAGCGGGCCGCCTCGAAGACCGTCAGCAGCTCATCCTCCGTGAGCGGCTCGCCGCTCATGGCCCGCGGCGACCAGCGCCCGACGAAGATCGGGTCGATCGGTCGGTCCGCCTTGCGGTGCTTCATCGCTTCATCGACGATCGGGTTGGGCATGTTGGGCTCCTGGGTCAGCGAAGACGAGCCACGGATCGGCACGGATTGGCACGGATAAGAGAAACACGGCCGCAGATAAGCGCAGAAAAAACGCAGATCGAAAGCGGCGAGCGGATCAATACCGTGAGTATCTGTGCTACTTCTCTTGCGCTCAGATCGGTGTCACTCCGTGTCTATCCGTGGCTCGGCCTGCCCTTCAATCCGCGTCCATCCGCGTGCATCGGCGGCTCTTTCGTGTCACCAGCCACCCTCGAGCTCCTCGGCGGTGGGGCCCGAGTGCGCGGTCTCGGAGGGATCGATCATCTTGTTGGCATCGGCGGGGAGGAAGACGCGGAACGTGGCGCCCCGTCCCTCGGCCGACTCGACGCGGATACGCCCGCCGTGCTCCTCGACGATGCGCTTGGTGACGGCCAGGCCCAGGCCCGTGCCGCGCGTGCCCTTGGTGGTGTGGAAGGGCTCCCAGATGCGGGCCTGGCGCTCCTTGGGGATGCCGGGCCCGTTGTCGATGACGGCGATCTCGGCGACGGCGGGGGACCCCTCGCCGCGGGCGCCCGCCTGGTGGAAGGCCGCGCGGACCGTCACGATCCCCTTGCCCGGCTCGACGGCCTCGATGGCGTTGGTCATGAGGTTCATGAGGGCCTGGTGGACGAGGGGGGCGTCGATGGGCACGGGCGGCATCTCGGGATCGACGTCCACGTTCATCATGACGCCGCGGGTCGTGCACTGGCCCTCGAGCAGCTGGGCGCAGTCCTCGATGATAGAGCCGAGGCGGGAGAGCTCGGGCTCGACCTGGCGCTGGCGGCTGAAGGCGAGCATGTTGAGGGTGAGGCTGACGATGCGGTCGAGGTTGCGCTTGAGGATCTCCCAGCCGCCCTTGGCGATCTTGAGGTCGTCCTTCTTCAGGCCCATCTCGCAGACGTCGGCCCCGCCGCGCAGGCCCTGGAGGATGTTCTTGATGGCGTGGGAGAGGCTGGCGACGGTCTCGCCGATGGCGGCCAGGCGCTGGGTCTGGAGCTTCTGGGCGGTGAGGTCGGCGTTGGCGAGGGCCAGGCCGGTGTGCTGGCCGATGGCGTTCATGAGGGCCAGCTGCTCGGGGGTGAAGGTGTAGTTGGCGATGGAGCTGTCGATGTAGATGGCGCCGAAGGTCCTCTCGCGGAAGCGGATGGGGGAGCAGATGGCGCTGCGGATGGCCATGCGCTGCACGCTGTCGCCCGAGGCGAAGCGCGGGTCGGTCATGGCGTTGGACGAGAGCACGCCCTCGTGGTGCCTGAGGGCGTGCTGGAGGATGGTGCGGCTGACGTTGATCTGGGCCTCGTCGCGGTCCTTGGGGGGCTTGCGGTACTTGACCACGGCGGGGCGCACGGGGTCCTCGCTCGAGCCCTCGCCGAGCATGATGAACCCGCGCTCGGGCTTGAACTCGTCGAAGACCAGCTCGAGGACGCGCTTGAGGAGCTCCTGGCGTCCGAGGGCCTCGGTGATGAGCGTGGTGAGGCGGTAGATGACGCGCAGGTGGTCCACGGCGGCCGAGCGGGGCTCGGGCTCGGCCAGGACCATGGAGTCCTCGTTGGAGAGGAGGGTCTGCTCGACCTCGGCCGCGAGCATGTCGGGGTTGAGCAGGCGGACGACCTCGCCATCCTCGAAGGGGTCGGCGCGTCCGAAGACGAAGAGGGTCGAGCCGGTGCGGATCTGGTCGCCGGCCTTGAGGCGGACGCGGTCCTCGATCTTGACGCCGTTGACGTAGGTGCCGTTGTGGGAGTGCAGGTCGCGGATCCACCAGACGCCATCGTCGGGGGTCAGCTCGGCGTGGCGCCGGGAGACGGTGTTGTCGGCCAGGGGCAGGGCCTCGCTGGAGCGCCCGATGAGCTGGGGCTCGTGGTCGGGCAGCTCGAACTTCCGCCCCTTGTCCGGGCCCTGCATGACGGTGAGGAGGAGCACGGGGAAGGGTACGTCGGCTGGCACGCCGAGCGCAAACAGCGATTCGGGCCTTGAATGGCTCGGACCGTTCGGGTAGGCTGACAAGGGGATGGGCCCAGGGACCCACCCTCGGAGGCACGCCGATCGGACTCGCGGATCCAACCAACCCCAGGATAGCGCAAGCTCGGGGTGAGGGGGGGGCGGTACGCGCCTTGGCGGCGGCTGAGCCTCGTCCCACGAAGGGGGAGCGAGCATGAGGACCAGAGCGATCCGTGGCGTGCTGTCGGTGTTGGTGTGTGTGGCCGTTTGGGGCGCAGCTCCCGCTGAGGCGCAGCCCGTGTACTTCCTCGATGACTTCGAGGGCAACGCGCTGGGACAGCATTGGACCATCCAACCGGCACCGATCTACCTCATCCACAACGTATCCAATGGCATGCTCAACATCACAAGCCTCCCACTCCCGTCGAGCCCTCCCAGTGGAAACTATGGGGCAATCTCGCACTCGCTAGCCACCGGCGTACCCGGAGACTTCGCGTTCAACGCCCGAATGGGCTGGGATCCCGGATCTGGGCGTCGCATTGTGCTGTCGCTCAACTCTAACGCGGGCTGGCTCGGCACGCTCACGTATCAGGACACGGCTGGAGGGTCGGTTCGCGCGCAGACGCCAAGTGGGGCCTCCCCGCCATTCCCTGCGCCAGCGTCCGGACTGATCGGCCTTGGGGTGAGTCGCGCGGAGGGGCAACTGCGATTCGAAGTAGAGGGAACACCATTCTGGAGTGTACCGGAGCCCGTCGGAGCGCCACTGGGTTACATGTACTTGGAGTTCTTTAGCAGCCATCCGAATCCCGCGTTCGCACCGATTCACGTGGACAGAATCCAGATCATTCCCAATCCCGGATGCGGCTGCATAGCTTTGCTCGGAGTGTGCATGATCGCGCGACGAAGGAGATAGTGAGTGGCTGGTTCATGGGACTCGTTGATGGTTACGTGGCCGGAGAATGCTGTGCATCTCGTGCAGCTTCGGACGGGCAAGGTACTCTGCTTCGAGTATGGATACGTGGGTGATCCGTGGGAAACGCGCGTTCAACTGTGGGATGGAACTTGGAACTCCGCCAACCCGAGCGCGTCCTTTACTCAGACGTACAACGAGACTACCAACCTGCTCTGCTGCGGCCATTCCCAACTTGGCAACGGCACACTTTTCTTCGCGGGGACCCACTGGGACCCCGTTTCGGGGTCCAATCAGGTGGCCTACGACGATGCCAATCGCCTCGACCCCACTGGCCCCTCATGGGCGACGTTGCTTCACATGGTCTACGCCCGGTGGTACCCCACGTGCACAACACTCTGGGACGGGCGAGTCCTGGTCTGCGGTGGCCCATCGGCCAACGTCAATGGCACATGGACCAACGACGGTATTCCGGAGCTCTTTGACCCATCGGACAGTTCGTTCGCCGAGCTCGAGAACGCGCAGCTCGACCAGAGCGTTTACCCCTTCATGTTCCAGATGCCCGACGGCAAGGTCTTCTTCGCGGGCCCCAACACGAACACCCGCATGCTCATCCCTGGGGACTCCCCGGAGGACTGGGAGTGGGACGACGTGATCGAGAGCCCCGAGGCGGGCTTGGGCGAGGGCTCTGCCGTGATGTTCGACGCGGTGGCCGGGAGGATCCTCAAGTGCGGCGGCATGGACCCGCAGACGGATGAGGCGATCGCTTTGGCGAGCGTCTTTGACCCGGGCGCCGACCCTCGGTGGAGCGAGGACACGCCGGACATGAACTTCTCACGCATGCACCACAACCTTGTCCTGCTGCCCGACCAGACGGTGCTCGCGGTCGGCGGCAACGTGCGCGGCATCTGCTACGTCTACCCGGACAACCAGGACCCCGAGCCGCGCATGGAGGCCGAGATCTTCAAGCCCAACCAGGGAACGCACGGCACATGGGTGCGGACGTACGTGAGCATAACGGACCCCCGCTACTACCACTCGACGGCGGTCCTGCGGCGGGATGGCACCGTCCTCTGCGCCGGGGGCGAGAAGGATGTTCCGCAGGGCCACCAGCACCCGACGTACCCGTACACGCAGAACTCGGCCCAGGTCTTCAGGCCGCCGTACCTGGACAACGACCCGGCTCGCGCCGAGATCACCGCGGTCTCCAACAGCGGGGTGCTTGAGTACGGCGAGAACTTCACGGTGACCTACGAGCACGAGGGTGAGTTGGCGATCACCAGGGTCGCGCTGACTCGGCTCTGCGCCGCCACGCATGGATTCGACCAGGATCAGCGCTACGTTCCCCTGTGGAGCGGGTCCACCACG
>CAYWOF010000017.1:0-16876 GCA_964459825.1 uncultured Phycisphaeraceae bacterium
CTCCCCGCTCACGCGGCGGGGCTCAACTTCCCACTACGGGCGGGACACCCTCCGGGTCCCTCTCCATCCACCTTCCGTGCACCGGCTCGTACCACCGGTACCGCACCGTGTACGTGCGATTCTCCCGGTTGAACACGTAGCCGTCGAACCCGAAGACGTTGTCCGGCCCGAGGCCTAGCGAGCTCGTGCCCGCATCACTGATCTGACCCGCGGCCAGCGGTGTACGGTTCTGCCAGTATCCAAAAATGGTCTGGTCCGAGGAGTTGATGGTCCCGTCACGGTTGAGGTCCATGGAGACGTCGTAGCTGGAGTTGGTGATCGGGGTAGGGCCGCTCGCCAACGTGGAGAGCGCGGACTGGTCGGTCGAATCGCAGTCCCCATCATCGTCGAAGTCCCCGGGGAACCGGTGAGTCGCCTCCCCGTAGGCGCGGTAGCCGATGCGCTCGAACAGTGCGGGAGTTGAACCGCTGCCGACCATCGCCACGGTCGAGAACTGCACATCCGTCAGGTGGTAGTGAAGGGCCGGGTCGGCATCCTCGGAGGACGGGTCGTACTGCTTGCGCAGGACGGGATCGTCGATGTAGCGGATGCCCCAGACCTCGGAGGCGATCCGGTTCACGCCGGAAGAGGACTGGTAGTTCTCGTCGACGTCCTCCTGGAGCAGCCGCCACGAGGCGTCGTACCACATGGTGCGTTTCTGGCCCAGGACCGAGCCGTTGGTCGGGACGCTCTTGTCGATCCGCCAGTGCAGGCCGTTGTAGGTGTAGGTGGCGTTGACCCGTTCGGTGCCCGTGTCTTCGACGTGCTTCACCAGGCGGTTCCAGCAGTCGTGGGTGTACTCGTCAGCCAGGGAGCTGCTCCGGGATGCCGAGGTCAGGTTGCCGGCATCGTCGTATGCAAAGGGACGCTCGGCCGTGGGCGGACTGCCGATCGGGACCTCGTCCCGTCCCGTGATCTCGTTGGCCATGTTGTGGAGGCGGCCCTCGGTCTCGGAGGGGTCGGCGTAGGTCCCGTTCCCGTTGAGGTCCTCGCGCACCTTGACCCAGTTGCCCAGCATGTCGAGGACCCATTCCTGGCCGTACAGACCAGCCGTCCAGGAGCCTCCCGTGACCCCTCGGTCAATCCTCGTCGGTGGCCCGACTTGGCACGGGTTGACCGCGTTTGACCCGGGAGCACGGAAAGCGGGCGAAGGGATTCGAACCCTCGACATTCAGCTTGGAAGGCTGACGCTCTACCACTGAGCTACACCCGCGTCGCGGGCGATTCTACGCCCGTGGGCATGTTCAGGGGGGTGCGAGGCGGGGGCCGACGTACATGCTGTGGATGGTGACCCGGTAGCCGCCCTTGAGGAGGTAGTAGGCCGCGATGCCGATGTGGACCTCCGGCGAGAGGCGGGCCGTGAGGCGTCCGATGGGCATCCACGCGGCGCGCTGGGCATCCCAGGTGAAGCACTCGAAGCGGTCGCCGGTCCGGGTGACGCGAAGGACCCCCCGGGGACCGGAGGGGACGGCCACGAGCTCGTTCTGGGCCGGGCCGACGAGGGAGGCGACGATCTGCTCCCGTCCCTCGTCGTCCAGGTTGCGGTCCAACGACACTCCCAGGTCGCCCTTCCAGCCGGGGGTGGAGGCCAGGCGCAATCCGAAGCCGGGGCGCACGAGTTTCGCCGGGTCCCACGCGACCTCGTAGTCCAGGCGGACGTCGAAATCGCCCGGCATGGCGCCGGTCATCCATGCGCTGGCATCCCGGCGCGCGGCGACCTCGAGCACGAGCCGGCCGGACTCGATGCGGGCGCCGGGCTCGCCGGGCTTCGCCTCGACCTGCCACATCTCGGGAGTGAAGCGGCCATCGGGCATGAGCGCGTTGTCGAGGTCCATTCCCTTGGCCCAGGCCGCCGGGCCTGCGCCCAGGGGCGGGGCGGGCGGAGTCGGGGGCCGATCGGGCGGATTGGTCGGAGCGATGGTGGGCGGCGCCGGCGGCTGCTGGGGCGTCGGCGGCTCGGCGGGGCCCGCGCCGGGGAGCGCGCCGGCATCGACCAGCTCGAACGTGCGATTGGAGAGGAAGACGAGGGCCTGGCCCGCGTGGTTGGGCTTCTTCTCCCAGAGCAGGCGCAGGGGGCGCTCGGGCCCGAGGGTGGGGGCGAGCGCGTAGTCGGTGAGGGAGTCGATGTCCTCGGGCTTCTCGATGCGCGTGCCGGAGCGCGGGCAGGTGAAGAGCGAGAGGTCGAGGACGAGGCCCTGCTCGTGGAGCTGGCCGAGACGCTCCGGGAGCTTGCCGCTGCTCCCCCGCAGGTAGAGCGCGATGGCGTTGCCGAGGGCGAGGAGGTGCTCGCGGCAGACCTGGCCGCGGGATTCGGCCGGGGTGTCCGGGGGCGCGGGCTGCGGCGGCTGGGCGCGCAGGGTGGAAGCGAGAAGAAGCGCCCCAAGGATGGCGCGGGCGCGCCGGGATGTCGCGGAGGTGTTCATCAGGCGGCGACCATGAGGGGAACGCCCTCGGGGAGGTACCGGCGGAAGGGGAGGGAATCGGGGTCGAGGAGCACGGACTTTACGCGGCGCAGGAATCGCTGCAGGATGCCGGTCTGCCCATCGAGGAACTTGGAGCGCTCGATGAGGGTCTTGACGGCTTCCTCGAGCTCCGGGCCTTTCATGTAGGGCGACAGCACGCCGCGAAGGGCGGGCTCATCGGCGCACAGGGCCTTGATGGCGTCGACGGTGGGCTTCATGTCGTTGTAGCCGATCATCTGGTCCATCCGGATCATCCACTTGTAGAGATGGGGGTGCGAGTCCTCGAAACGGCTGCAGACGAGCTCCATGGACTGGAGCATGAGCGTCGGTTCGTCGGGGGCCCACTCGCCGATCTGGCGCAGGGTCTTGTCGGCGGTGAGGTTGGAGAAGCCGAAGTCGATGGACCACCAGCGCCCATCCTGGGCCAGCAGCTGGTTCTTGAGGTGGCCGTCGGTGTCGGCCAGCCAGGCGCGGAAGACGCGCTGCCGGGCGTAGTCGTCCTTCATGGCCACGACGAGGGCCTCGGGGACGTTCTGGAGCAGATTCACGCCGGTCACGTCGCGGTAGAGGACCCCCGTGGCCACGATCTCGGCCAGGCGTGGGTCGTCGGCCGTGGTACGGAGTTTCCCCAAGGCGACGGACTTGGCCCCCGGCGCGCTGAGCCCGACGGCGTTGGCGAGGGCGTTGGCGGTGGCCTCGCACCGGAGCTGGCGCAGCTCGGCGGCCTGGTGGGCGGCGGGGATGTCGCTGTGCGGGATCTTGAGGAACCAGCGGTTGCCGGCCGAGTCGCGGAAGCGGAAGACCGGGTTGAGGCTGCCCGGCAGGTACTCGAGCACCGTGCCGGAGCGCTGCAGGTCGTCGATCACGGCCCTGACCTCATCGTCGGAGATGGACTTGAAGGCGTCGTTGGGCTTGACGCTGGCCCGCCAGGTCTCGAGCGTCTTGCCGATGCGCCGGGCGTTGGCGACCAGCGCGATGCGGTCGTCGAGAACGGTGGCCAGGTCGGTGACGCCGGCGCTGCGGGCACGCTGGCGCGCCGAGACGTAGATCCTCTCGGCGGCGACGAGGTCGCCGGCTTGGAGGGCCTCGTCAGCCTTGAGCAGGGCCTGGCCCGCGGGGGAGCCGTCGTAGAGCTCGTCCGCGAGGCGGAAGCGGTCGGGGACCCGGATGTCCACCAACTTCGGCGCCTGGCCGATCTTCGGCACCACGCGCTCGGACCAGCCCGCGTCGAGCTTCATGCGCATCTGGACGAGGCGTGAAGCGGCGGTGTCGTAGTGCTCGCCGAGGCGTCGGGTGAGGTTGTTGGCCGCGCGGAGCGCCCGGGCGGCCTCGGCCTTGTCGCCGGCGCGCAGGGCCTGGGCGGCCTCGCGCATGGCGTACAGGATGCCGTTGCCGGCCGTCTCGGTGAGGTTTTCGGGGGCGGCCTGGCCCAGGGCGCCCTGCACCAGGGACGCGGTGCGCGTGTCGGAGAGCCCCGTCTCGCCCAGCTTGAGCCTGCCGGTCGCATCCTCCAGCTTGGCGAGGGTGTCGCGAAGCTGCTGCAGCTCGGCCTGCTTGGTGTCGAGCCAGCGCCCGTAGTCGTCGATGCTGCCGAGGAGCTTGCGGACGGGCGTGCCCTTGCGGGTGAGCATCTCGAAGGCGATCTCCTCGCCGCCGAACTCGGCGAAGGCGTTGAGGACCTGGGCGAGGATGGGGAAGCCGTTGGCCTCGGCGGCCATGGGCGCGCCGCCGAGGATGACCACGGCCGCGACGAGGCGGGCGCCGCCGTTGACGGCCCAGTCCACGCCCTTGAGGCCGGCGGTGAGCTGCTGGTCGGCGATGAGGGCGCGCTGCAGGGCGGCGCCGGCGCCGGTCCGGGTGAACCACTGGCCCATGCGGTCCAGGCGCAGCCCGACGATGAGGGCCTCGCGGGCGCGGGTGATCTCGCCCATGCCCTCGAGGAGCCGGATCTCGCTGGCGGTGGTCATGCCGCTGACGGCCCACGTGCCGCCGACCCTCGCGATCGCGTAGGGGCCGAAGATGGTGACGAGGTGGCGCGGGCTGAAGAGATCGCCCACCCACTCGCCCCAGGACTGCTTCGGATCCATGGTGCCGTAGTAGCTGCGCGCCGAGAGCTGCTGGTACGCCTCCATGCGCCCCTCCGCGAGGGCGCGCAGATCGCCCATCTCGGCGAAGGTGGCGTGCATGTCCTGCTGGAGGCGGTGGGCGCGCTCCGGCTCCATCTCGTTGCCGGCGGCGGTGCGCCAGTTGACGGCCTCGAGAAACTCCCGCGGCGTGAGGGTCAGCATGCGGTTCATCGGCACGCCGTTCTGGCGGAGGGTGCGCACCACCAGCAGCGAGACGTGGTTCATCGCCGCGGAGTCGTTGATGGTGATGGCGCGCTTGGCGACCTCCTCGGGGACGTTGATGCCGCCGCCGCCGACGGCGTCGGGCAGCCAGCTCATGAGCCAGGGGGTGCCGGCGCTGAGGGTGATGGGCCCGGAGCCCCACCAGACGTTGACGAACTCCTTGACGCCGACCCACCAGTCGCCGCGGCTGTCGGGGTTGAAGCCGCGGTTGGCGAGGTACTGGCCCATCTCCTCGAGGGAGAGGCGCTTCTCGGCGTCGAGCCTGGCGAGCATGCCCTGGATGGCGTGGAGCTCCATCTCCATCAGCAGCGCGTTGGCCTCGGTGTTGCCGGGGCTGGAGAGGGCCAGCCCGCGGATGGTGGTGAAGGCCTGGATCCAGAGGGTGCGGGCCTCATCCTCCATGGGGCCGGCGGTGCGGGGCGTGGGGGAGATCGACTGCAGCCAGATGCGGCGCTGGATGGCCTCGGACTGGGCCTTGAGCGAGCGCGCCCTCATGAGCCGGGCGAGGCCGTCGTGGGCGTTGCTGTCGAGCTTGAGGTCCGCGATGAGCCTGGGAAGCTCGTGGGGCTCGTACCAGCCGGCGGCGTCGTAGAAGTAGACCTGCGCGACCGCGGCCTGGTCCTCCGTGCGGGCCAGCTCCTTCTTGAGCAGCTCGCGGCGCGGCTTGTTGGCCTTGGCGGCCTGCTCCTTGACGCTGTTGACGAGAGCGTTGAGGGCGTTGGTGGCCTCGGTCACGAGGGCCTGCTGCTCGGTGTGGATCTCGGCGACGCGGGCGGCGACCTTCTCGCGCTGGGCCTTGCGGACGGTGGCCGCGCGCGGGCCGGCGAAGGCCATCTCGTCCTCGGTGCCGGGGAGCCAGGAGGTGTCGGCGATGTCGCCCGGCATGGGGATGGACATCTCGTCCTGCATCATGCCGTACCACTCGGCGCGCAGCTTCTGCTGCTGGTTGTGGAGGGTGGCGAGCTGGATGCGGATCTCGTTGCAGCGGGCCTGGCTGTCCTCGGTGAGGATGAGGTGGCGCTCGAGCCACTCCCAGTGGCCATCGTCGCCCGCGACCTCGGCGGCGACGGCCGTGTCTTTCTTGATGAGGCTGTCGGTGTTCTTCTCGAGCTCGCTGAGGCGCACGCAGTTGATGGGGACGGTCTTGGTCCAGCGGTGCTCGCCCTCGACGAAGGCGATGCCGAGCACCGGCTGCGGGCCCTTGGCCTCGCGGACGGCGGGGTCCCGGTAGCCCTCGACCTGGTAGTAGAACCACAGCCCGCGCCCGTCGGGCCCGCGGACAAAGTCGCGGTAGAGGGTGCCGCCGGTGCTGAGGCGGGGGAACTTGTCGGTCACCTCGTCGCGGTGGACCCAGGGCGTGAACCAGTCCTTGATCGGGCTCTCGTTCTGCGTGAGCTTGACGACCTTGAGGGGTTCGGACTGGGAGAAGTCCCAGAAGATCGGGGGGAGCTCGGCGTCCCAGCGCCGGTCGAGGGGCGGGAGCTTCTTCGGGCCCTTGTCCACGAAGCGCGTCGCGCTGCTGAGCGTCTTGCCATCGCACCGGGTGTCGCTGTCGGCGACGGTGAACTGGGACTCGCCCGCGTCGTACGGCTCGTTCCATTGCTCCGAGAACCGGGGCTTGGCCGCGGAGTGCGGGACGAACCCGTTCTCACGGATCCTGAAGCGGAAGACCTGGGGGGCGCCGGTGGGGCGGGCCTGATAGTCGGACGCGCCCGGCGGCTGCACCTTGAACTCGACCGGCTTGACGGTGATCTCGATGTTGATCTCGTTCTTGACGAACTCGGGCCCCTTCCAGGACAGGTTGGGCACGATCCAGAAGATCGCCCGTCCCGGGGCGACGGAGTTGCGGGCGGTGAGGGTGATCCGCTGGGGCTGGCCGTCGGGGCGTCCGTTGAGGTCGTAGTCGGAGGAGAGCCACTCGGAGAGGGCCATGCCGTTCATGTGGGTGAAGCCGCGCGAGAAGCTGAAACGCTCGTTGAACTTGAAATAGACGCCGGTGCCCTTGGGCTCCTGGACGTCGCGCTCGTCGGCGCGGTAGATGCCGAAGCTGAAGAGGGATGTCCGCACCGGCTGGCGCCCCGCCCCCCCGGCGACGGGGAGCGTCAGGCCGGCCATGCTGATGTCGAACGAGTGCACCACCGCGCCCTGGGGCATCTGGAGCGGGATGTTGATCGCGAAGGCCTGGTCCGACCAGGCGTGGAGGATGCGCTGCGCCGTCGGGACCCAGATCTCCTTCTCTTCCTTGCCGTCATCGGACTTGAGCCTGGGCTTCTCGGCGGTGGTAAGGAAGAGGGGTTCGACGGCCGGGGCCTCTGCGGGCGGCTGGGCCGGGGCGAGAGTGAGGGGGAGGAGGCATCCGGCGAAGACGGCGAGGAAGATCGCGAGGTCGTGAGCGCTCCGCCAGCGGGTCT
This sequence comes from uncultured Phycisphaeraceae bacterium, assembly GCA_964459825.1. Lineage (GTDB taxonomy): Bacteria > Planctomycetota > Phycisphaerae > Phycisphaerales > UBA1924 > CAYWOF01. The sequence goes on from CAYWOF010000017.1 coordinate 7,261, forward strand.
TCGGAGATCGAGGCATGGACTCCTCCCGTGTTGGACGCGTTCGGCGCCGGCGCGTCGACGCCGCATCGGCGCGCGGGCGCCAGTGTACCGCACGCCGGCGGCAGCGCCCGCCGTTCGAGACTCGGATCAGCATCGCCGCGCGCATTATCGGACGAAATTGTCCCGACGTGACGGCCCACCCCCACGGTGGCGCGCGCACGGCACGCGGTGGGGAGGGGATTCGAACCCCTGTTGGACACAAGGCCCAAACCGGTTTTCAAGACCGGTGCCATCAGCCGCTCGGCCACCCCACCAATCCGGCAAGTCTAGGGACGGGCGCGGGGCGAGCGCGCCGGCGGCGAGTGCCGATCATGGCGGATCGCACCACGGGCATCGGCCAAGACGCCGTCGGCTAAGACGCCAAAGCTCGTGGAGGTGCGGCCTGCCGGACGGCGCTTGCCCAAGGCACGCCCGGCTCGAGGACTCACCCCTTGAGCGAGTTGTGCGGCGGGGCGCTCGGTCGTTATCGTGCTCGCCATGGCCGAACCCACCCACGTCCCCACCGCTCCGAAGCGCCGGCTCGCGCTCCACTGGAAGATCGTGATCGGGCTGGTGCTGGGCATCGCGGCGGGCGTGGCCATCGATCGGCTGTGGGTCACGCCGTCGTGGAACGCCTGGATCAGCCTCGGCGTGGGCGATCCGGGCGCGTTCATGGCCCGACGCGGGTCCGAGGTCTTCGCCGCCGGGCGGGATTCTCCGGCCAACGCGGGGGCCGGGGCCGGGGCCCGCGCCGTCCGGGCCGCGGCTAACGTGAACACGCTGGTCGGGCAGGTGTTCTTCCGGGCCCTCCGCTTCATCGCGGTGCCGATCGTGCTCTGCTCGCTGGTGGTGGGGGTGGCGAGCCTCGGCGACCTCCGACGCCTGGGGCGCATCGGCCTCAAGACGATCGCGGTCTTCATCGCCACCACCGCGTTGGCCATCGCGATCGGCCTGGCGCTGGCCAACGGCACCAACCCCGGCGGGTACGTGGACGCCGAGCGGCGGTCCCAGCTCGTGGAGCAGTATCGCGCGCGGGTCGAGACCAGCACGGCGGCGACACAGGAGATCCCGACGCTCTGGCAGCAGGGGCTCGACCTGGTCACGGGCAACCCCTTCGAGGCCCTGGCCACCGCGGCCATGCCGCCGGGCACCATCAAGGGCCAGGGTTCCATGCTCCAGGTGATCGTGCTGGCGATGGTGCTGGGGGCCGGGCTCACCATGATCCCGCGCGAGCGGGCCGAGCCCGTCATCCGGTTCTTCGATGCCCTCACCGAGGTCATCGTGAGGCTGATCGGGATCGTGATGCTGCTGGCGCCGTACGCGGTCTTCGCGCTGGTCGCGCAGGCGATCGTGACCATGGGTCTGGACGTGCTGGGCGCGGTGCTGGTCTACGCGCTCACGCTCGTGGCCGGGCTGCTGATCGTCGAGTTCGGCGTCTACCCGCTGATGCTGTGGGTGCTGGCGCGCTACGGCTACCGGCGGTTCTTCCGCGGGCTGGCCCCGGCGATGCTCACGGCGTTCTCGAGCAGCAGCTCCAACGCGACGCTCCCGGTCACGCTGGCGTGCACGGAGCGGCGGCTGGGGGTTTCCAACCGCATCGCCAGCTTCGTGTGCCCGCTGGGGGCGACCATCAACATGGCGGGGACGGCGATGTACCAGGGCATCGCCGCGGTGTTCATCGGGCAGCTCTACGGGCTCGAGCTCTCGCTCGCCCAGCAGGTGACGATCGTGGTGACGGCGACGCTGGCCGCGATCGGGACGCCGGGCATCCCCGGAGCCGGGGTGGTGATGCTGGTGATCGTCCTGCAGTCTGTCGGCCTCCGGCCCGAGGGGATCGCGGTGATCCTGGGGGTCGATCGCCTGCTGGACATGTGCCGCACGGTCGTCAACATCACGGGGGATGCGGCGACGGCGGTGGTCGTGGCCCGGTCGGAGGGGGAGCTGGCCGGCCCGACTCCCGAGGCCGCGCCGCCCGATGCGTGAGGGGCGCACGTCACGCGAGGGCGCGGGCGAGTGCGCCGAGATCGGCCGCGGGCGCCGGGATCCGGGGGTTCATGGCCTCCAGGGTGTGGCGGATGATCCGGGAGACGAGGGTGTTGCGGGCCCACTTCCGGTCCGAGGGGATCACGTGCCATGGGGCATGAGGGGTTGAGCAGCGGGTGAGGGCCAGCTCGTAGGCGTGCTGGTAGTCGTCCCACTTGGCGCGGACGGCGAGATCCTCGGCGCGCATCTTCCAGCCCTTGTGGGGGTCCTCGACGCGGGCGAGGAGGCGCTCGCGCTGCTCGGCGCGGCTGATGTGGAGGAACAGCTTGAGGACCGTGACGTACCCGCCGCCCGCGACCGGCTCGCCCCCCAACGTCTCGGGGGAGATCAGGCGCTCGAAGTCGTTGATGAGCCCGTAGCGGCGCTCGATCTCCTCGGGTGCGGCCAGCCTCTCCACGCGGGCGACGAGGACATCCTCGTAGTGCGAGCGGTTGAAGACGCCGATGAACCCGCGCTCGGGCACGACCTGGTGCACGCGCCACAGGAAGTCGTGGGCCAGCTCGGCCGGCGTGGGCCTGCCGAAGGCGTGGACGCGCACCCCTTGGGGGTTCACGCCCGACAGCACGTGGCGGATCACCCCATCCTTGCCCGCCGTGTCCATGCCCTGGAGCACGATGAGCAGGGCCCTCCGCCCCTCCGCCCACAGGTCGTACTGCAGCGCGACGATGCGGGCGACGTTGGCGGCGAGCTCAGCCTCGGCGGCGGGCTTGTCCTTGAGGTCGAGGGTGGAGGCTGGGTCGTGGGAGGAGAGCGGAGGGGAGAAGGGGGAGGGGAGCATGACGGAAGCGTACCGGCGGCCGCGGATCGGGCGCGGCGCGCCGGGTGGTCTGCGGGTTCGGCGACGCCACGACAACAAGCCGCCCCGCACGCCACAACGAGTTCCCAGCCAGCCCCCGGAACTGCGGGCGACGGGCGAAAGCCGATGGCTTGCTCCGCCACCGCCCCAGGCCTAGACTCTGCTGACCCGGCGGGGTTTGACCCCAAACTATGGGGCGCCTGTACGGGCGTAAACTTTTAGGACTCGCCCCATGAACAAGATTGACTGTGCAAGACGGCGGCGCCGGGCAGCAACCCGGCGTTGTTCGTTTTCCACGCCGCATGGCCAGCTAGTCCGGAGAGGACAGCAGGCGTGCGCAACGACAACGTTGATGATCTCCGGCCCGGAATGAGCGTGCTGGTCCGCGGGCACAAGGGGTATCGAGGCAGGATCAGTGGACGGGTGAGCGAGGTGTCACGCAAAGGCAAAAAGGTCTTGGTCCACCTCGCCAAACACGGGTACACCGAATGGGTCGCCCGCGCCAAGGTGAGCCCGTGGGTCAAGGGCAACGCGAGGAGGATGGCATGAATCCCCTCCCCAAAGACAAGCGTCGCCTTGTCCAGTTCATTTGTGAGCAAGGCGGCGCGTGCGAGGGCATCAAGGCCACCGGAGAGATCCGTATAAGACACCCGAACAGCGCGCGCATCGTGAAGACTTCGCATTGGACGCGGGACAACCTGCCACCCATGAGCCTGCAACTCCTGGTCAAGGACATCATGCGCGCAAGGGGCGCTGACGGCATCGATTGAGAAACCTGTGCCACCAACCCACATCGATCTGATTGACGGCAACTGGGCCCGGGCTGCGGTCGATTTCGCTCGTCGCGCCGGTGCGCCGGCGCCGGTGTTTAGTTTCAGAGCGCTTGCCGAACGGCTCGATCGCGTACGCAGCGATTGCGGGCTTCCGCCAGCCGACCAGCGGATTGCCGTCGTGGCCGTTGACTTCGATAATGACAACCAGACCAAGCTGATCGAGGCGATTGAGCTTCAGGGAATCAAGGTCGTAAAGGTGGACTACAGGCACGCATACGTCTCGGCCCCGCCTGCCGATAGCAAACACGCCGCCCCAAATCCGCAATCTTTGAGTCATTGGATGACCTATATGTGCGGGCTACTCGGAGTCCGTGAGGCTCCATCTGTGGTCTTGGTGACCGGCGCATTTGAGGTCGCGGGCCCACTGGCCGATTTCGCAGAGTCCCGCGGCGGAAAGGCTGTTGTCGCGTTCTTTCGCCGAATGCTCAACAAGCGATGGATCGACAATGGACTGCTTTCAGGCAGCATGGCGGTTCGGTTCGTTGACCTTGAAGCCGACAGCCGCGACTTGCTCGGAGTTGACCTGCGCGAGGTTGCCCGTCGAAGCGCGGCCGAGCTACAGGGGCCCGGACTGCCGCTGTAAGCCCGTGGCAAGCCAGCCTATTCGGCTCCGGAGGTTGTCACGCGTTCTTCGGCTTGAACATCCGGAACAGCTTGGTCAACGGATCGAAGAACTCATCGACGACGCGCTCCTTCAGCGGGATGATCGCGTTGTCCGTGATCGTGATGTGCTCCGGGCACACCTTCGTGCAGCACTTGGTGATGTTGCAGTACCCGATCCCGTGCTCATGCCGAAGGTCCCCCACCCGGTCGGCCGTGTCCAGCGGGTGCATCTCCAGGGCCGCGGCGTACACCAGGAACCGCGGGCCGATGAACTCGTCGTGCTTGTGGTGGTCGCGCAGGACGTGGCAGACGTCCTGGCACAGGAAGCACTCGATGCACTTGCGGAACTCCTGCACGCGGTCCACGTCCACCTGCTGCATGCGCCAGGTGCCGTCGGGCGCATCGGGCTTGCGCGGCCGGAAGGGCTTGATCCGCTTCTTCACCCGGAAGTTCCAGGAGACGTCGGTGACCAGGTCCTTGATGGAGGGGAAGGCCTGCATCGGCTCGACCGTGACGGGCCCCGGGGGGAGCTCGTCCATCCGGGTCATGCACATGAGGCGCGGCTTGCCGTTGACCTCCGCCGAGCACGAGCCGCACTTGCCCGCCTTGCAGTTCCAGCGGCAGGCCAGGTCCGGCGCCGACTCGGCCTGGATCTGGTGGATGCAGTCCAGCACCACCATCCCCTCCGTGACCTGCGTCGAGTACTCCTTGAGCGCCCCGCCCTTGGAATCGCCGCGCCAGACGCGGAACGTGACGCGCCGCGCGTCCTGCCTTGGGTGTGCCGCGTGCTCGCTCATGGTCCTGAGGCTCCCTTCAGTGCTCCGAGGTGGGCGGCTCGTCGGTTTCCTGGCCAAACCAGAGCCAGTGGTTGTCGGGGTCGCGGACCTCGAACTCCTTCATCCCGTAGAAGGCAACGCGCAGGTCGGTGACGGCGACGCCTCGCGACCGATACTCGGCGTGGAGGGCGACGACGTCGTCGCTGTTGAGGTAGTAGATCTGGTAGTCCCGGGCACTCCGGGGGACATCGCGCTCCACGCAGTCCCTGGGCGGGGCGTTGAGCATGATGGCTACCCCGTTGCGCTCCACCTCGGCCCAGACCGGTGGGTTGCCGTGCATGGCGCTGCACTGGAAGCCGAGCCGCTCGACATAGAAGCGGACGGCGCGCGGCAGGTCCGTCACGGCGAGCATGGGGCGGAGGTTGGTGATGCGCGCGGGCATGGGGCGTTGGGTGCCGAGGCTGGAACGTCGTGGGTGGCGCCGGTGCTAGACCGCTCGCCGTTCTACTTGTTCTCCTCGATGATCTGCTTGAGGTCGTCGCGCATCGGGGTCAGGGGCTGCCGGACCACCTGCATGGCCCCGCCCGGCCCCTTGCGCAGCACGATGTTGAACCCCGCGAACTCCTCGCTCTTGGAGGGGAAGTCCTCGCGGAACTGGGCCCCGCGCGACTCGCGCCGCTCCAGGGCGGCGCGGGTGACGGCCTCGGAGACCGTCAGGAGGGGGCCCAGGTCGAGGGCGGTGTGCCAGCCGGGGTTGTACTCGCGGTTGCCGCCGGCCGCGACGCCCGCGCGCGCGGCGCGGGCCTTGAGCCTGGCAATCTCGTCGAGCGCCCGGGCCATCTCCGCCTCCGTGCGCACGATGCCGACCAGGTCCTGCATGACCCCCTGCAGGTCGCTCTGGATCGCGTAGGGGTTCTCGGCGCCGCCCGCCTCCCCGCGGTCGAAGGGCGCCAGGGCGCGCCGCGCACCCGCCTCCACCTCGGCGTCGTTCACCGCCGGCGCCGCGTTGGCCTTGGCGTACCTGGCCGCGTGCTCGCCGGCGAGCTGCCCGAAGACCAGGAGGTCCGACAGCGAGTTCCCCCCCAGCCGGTTGGCCCCGTGCAGCCCCGCGGCCACCTCGCCCGCGGCGAACAGCCCCGGCACCGTGGACATCTGCGTGTCCCCGTCCACCCGCACGCCGCCCATGACGTAGTGCGTCGTCGGTCCGACCTCCATCGGCTCCTTGGTGATGTCCAGCCCCGCCAGCTGCTTGAACTGGTGGTACATGCTCGGGAGCTTCTTCCGGATGTGCCCCTCCGAGTCCTTCACCTTCTCCTTGATCCACGCGATGTCGAGGAAGACGCCCCCGTGCGGACTCCCGCGCCCCGCCTTCACCTCCCGGTTGATGCACCGGGCCACGTGGTCGCGCGTCAGGAGCTCGGGCGGACGGCGCGCGCTCTTGTCGCCGACGACGTACCGCCACCCCTCCTCCTCGTTGTCGGCCGTCGAGGACCGGTAGTTCTCCGGGATGTCGTCGAACATGAACCGCTTGCCCTGGTTGTTCCGGAGCACCCCGCCCTCGCCCCGCACACCCTCGGTGACGAGAATCCCCTTGACCGACGGCGGCCAGACCATCCCCGTCGGGTGGAACTGAACGAACTCCATGTCCATCAGGTCGGCGCCCGCGTCGTACGCCAGCGCGTGCCCGTCGCCGGTGTACTCCCACGAGTTCGACGTGACGCGGAAGGCCCGGCCGATCCCCCCCGTCGCCAGGACCACGGCCTTGGCCCGCCACACGTGGAAGCGCCCGCGCTCCCGGTCATACCCCAGCGCCCCGGCGATCCGCGCGCCATCCTTCAGCAGCGTGAAGACCGTCATCTCCATGAACACGTCCATGCCCGTGTGGATGCCGTGGTCCTGGAGCGTGCGGATCATCTCCAGTCCCGTCCGGTCGCCGACGTGCGCCAGGCGCGGGTAGCGGTGGCCCCCGAAGTTGCGCTGGAGAATCCGTCCGTCCTCCGTGCGATCGAAGACGGCGCCCCACGCCTCCAGCTCGTGCACCCGCGCCGGCGCCTGCCGGGCGTGCAGCTCGGCCATCCGCCAGTTGTTCAGGTACTGCCCCCCGCGCATGGTGTCCGCGAAGTGCACCTTCCACGAGTCGCGATCGTCCACGTTGGCCATGGCCGCCGCCATGCCCCCCTCGGCCATCACCGTGTGGGCCTTGCCCAGCAGAGACTTGCAGACCAGCGCCGTCGAGCAGCCGGCCGCGGACGCCTCGATGGCGGCCCGCAGTCCGGCGCCGCCGGCGCCGATGACCAGAACGTCGTGGGTGTGGGTTTCGGAGATCATGGGGCGGGTCTTCGTGCTGCGTTCCAGTGGCCTCGTGCCGGGGACGATCGCGGGCCGGTTGCTGCTTGCTCCAGGCGATGGCGAACGGGACGTCGGAGCCTGGCGTGGAGCGGGTCCTCGCGCCGTCGGCCGGCGGGGATGCGCGCCCCCTTCCACGTGCAGAGATCCTCAAACCACTCCAGGTCCATCCGGCACCTCATCGACGGCGAGCCTCGAGGCACGCAACTCCCGGCCCGCACGCGCCCGCTACAGGATGCGGAAGTCCGTCCACACGCCCCTCGACACCATCCGCACGTAAAAGTCCGTGAAGCCCACCCAGAAGAGGCTGCACCACGCCCACAGCATGTGGCGCCGGTTCAGGCACGACACGCAGTCGTACACCTTCTTCCGCGGGCCCAGCTCCGACAGGCAGTCCTTCCGCCCGCCGACCAGGTGGCGGTACGAGTGGCACCCGAACGTGTACAGCCCCAGCAGGATCGGGTTCACCGTCAGCACCAGCGAGCCCACGCCGATGCCGAACGTGTTGTGGTGCCGCCCGGTCGCGTCCGTCTCCGTGAAGATGTACGACATCACGCCGTCATAGGAGAGGAGCAGGATGAACAGCGCGGCGATGTAGAAGAAGTACCGGTGCACGTTCTGGAGCACCAGCGGCAGCCGGAACTCGCCCCGGAAGCGCCGGCCGCGAAACCCCGGCTCGCCCACGGCGCAGCTCACGGGGTCGGCCCAGAAGGCCTTGTAGTACGCCCCGCGGTAGTAGTAGCAGGTGAACCGGAACCCGGCGGGGGCCCACAGCACCAGGAACGCGGGCGTGATGGGCAGGAACAGCACCGCACGCGGGAGCCACTCGGGCCACGGCCCGAACCACGCGTGCCCGGAGGACACCCCCTCACCCAGCTTCCACGAGTCGAACAGCGTCGGCGAGTACATCGGCGACAGATAGTGCGTGCCCGGCACGAAGTAGTGCAGGCCCTGGATCGCCGCCCACGTCGAGTACACGATGAACGCCGACAGGCCCAGGAACGTCAGCAGCGGCGCCACCCACCAACGATCGCGACGGGAGGTCTCCAAAGCCCTTCGCGGCTGCGGCAGGGGTATGGTGGTCATCGGGCGCGGCTCCGGCCCCGCGGCGGGGGGTCGGGCGCGGGGATCGCAAGGATAGCACGCGCACCGGGCGTGTAGCGGACCCTGGGGTCCTGATCCCGGGGGTCGCGGCCGTTGTGGGTCGGAGACGGGTCAGCAGCGCCGGAACACGGCGCGCAGGCGTCGCCGGGGCGGGACCTCGTCATCCTCGAAATCGTCGATCGCGCGCGTGGGCCCGAACCCCACGGCGCCGAAGAGCGACGTGAACTCCTCCGGCGTCAGCGCGAACGGCGGCTGATCGTGCGCCTCGCCCTCGTCCCGACCGCGGCAGATCGCCAGGACCGCGCCGTGCGCCCGGGCCAGCGCCGCGATCCCCGCCGCGCCCTGCGCCCACAGCGTCGGACGCATCGACTGGAGCGTGTGCACCTCGATCACGAGGTCGAAGCGCCGGCGCAGCGATGCCGGCAGCGCGAAGAGGTCCGCGACGATGAGGTGCTCGGCGAGGTCCGGATGGCGCTGGCGCGCCCACTGCACGGCCGTGCGCGAGACGTCGAAACCCGTCGCGTCGTAGCCCCGGTCGGCCAGCTCGCGCACGTCATCGCCCAGCCCGCACCCGACGATGCACACGGAAACGCCGGGGCGCACGATCGAGGGCGCCTCGGCGTTGAGCCACGCCACCAGCGCCGGGTTCGGGCGTGCATCCTCCCACGGCACCAGCGCCGGGTCGCCGTGCGCGCCGGCGTAGATGTCCTCGAAGTACTGCGCCCACTGCTCCGGGCTGTCGGAGCGCGGGATCGCCGGCAGCGCCGGCGTCGCGGCGCCAAGCCCCGTCGTGTCCGACTGGAAGGGTTCGTGAGAGGCGAGTGTGGTCATTGGTCACCCCCTGGTGGTTCTTCGGGGGAAGCGACCGTCCAACGAAGCGTCGCTCCGCGCCGCGCGTCAAGCGTATATCGGCCGCGGGCCCGTCATTCCCTGCTGCTACCCGGTCCAGAGTACCGAGAACCTGAGACCATGGCAAGAAAAAAACCGTGAACATGGGGTCAGATATTCGCATTTTGTTCGCACGACCGGACTCCCGGTCGTCCTGGCCTGCCCCCAGTTTCTGTACCAGGTCCTATGAGAGCCGGTGGGTGAGGATA
>CAYWOF010000018.1:0-16468 GCA_964459825.1 uncultured Phycisphaeraceae bacterium
CCGGCGCGGGCGCGCGCGTGGAGGCGACGCGCCTGCTGACGCGCGCGGGGCTCGACGCGGCCCTGCTGGTGGCGCGGGAGCACCTCGACTCCGCCCGGTTCGAGGGCGCCCGCCTGACGATCGAGCAGCTGGAGCGCCATCCCGATCGGACGCGCGACGCGGAGGCGGGCCGGGGCGCGGCGGCGTTGCTCGCCGAGGTCGCGCGCTACATCGATCGGGAGGAGGTGCGCGAGCGGGCCCGGCGCTGGGCGTCCGAGGCGGGTCTGCCCGCGCCCGACCTCTTCCCCGTGGAGGCGCCGCCCCTGGTCCGGCTTCCGGTCCACGAGCTGACGCGCCCCGCGCCGGCGCTGGCGTCGGAGGGCCTGCCGCGGCGCCCGCTGTGGACGGCGCCCATCGAGCCGCCGGTGACGCTCCCGTTCGAGGCCCAGGAGGGGCTCCCCACGCGGGCCCGCGGCGACCTGGCGGACGTCGGCGAGCGCCAGTGGGTGCTGCCGACGGTGCTGGGCGACACCGTCTACGTCAACGACGGGACCTTCCTGAGCGCGCGCGACCGGTTCACCCTGCTGGTGCGCTGGGCGGTCCGTCCCGAGCCCGACCGCTCGGTCGAGGACCCGTGGGAGGCCCGGCGCTTCAGCGTGACGCGCGGCATGTCCGCGGCGATCGAGGACACCACGAGCGTGACCGTCGCGGGCCGGATCGGCGTGGCGACGACGGGCCTGGCGTACGACGGCGGGCGCACGGGCGACGCGCGCACGCACGCCTTCGACGCGGGCTCGGGGCGGGTGCTCTGGTCGGTGGACGTCTCGCGCCTGGACCCCCAGCTGGCGTTCTCGAGCGTGCGCGGGCCGGCGCTGGTCGAGGGCGACACCGTCGTGGTGATGGCGCGCAAGATCGCGCAGTCGCGCCGGATCGTGAGCCTCTACCTCGCGGGGCTGGAGCTGCACTCGGGTCGCCTGCGCTGGGTGCGCCTCATCGGCAGCGCCGGGGCGCTGCCCTTCAACCAGTCCCGGCGGATCATGGACCGCCCCATCGTGCGCGAGGGCGTCGTGTACTGCACGGACCAGATCGGGGTCATCGCCGCCGTCGAGGCCCACTCCGGGCGCCCGGTGTGGACCCGGCGCGCCGGCGTGGAGAACCCGTTCTCCAACGAGCGCCCCGAGCCCAACGACTGGGGTGAGCCGGTGATCGACGGGGCGACGATCGTGCTCCTGTCGCCCGACCACCGGTCGATCCTGCGCCTGGACCGGGGCATGGGCGCGATCCTGGCCCGGCGCCCGGCCGAGGACCTGGGGGCGCCCAACTACCTCCTGCGCATCGGGGGGGACCTGGTGGGCGTGGGGGACGTGCGGGTCGGCCTGCTCCCCCTGGCGGGGCTGGAGAGCGCACCCCAGCGCATGGGCGTCCCCATCCTCCAGGGCATCCGCGGGCGGGTCGTCGTGGCCGGCGACCGGCTGGTCGTTCCGTTCGCCGGCGGCGTCACCGTCGTGGACCCCTCGCGCCCGGCGACGGAGGCGAGCGAGGCGCAGTTCCTCGATCGGCCCGGCAACGCGCTGCCCCTCGAAAGCCAGCTGCTGGTCCTCGACGGCTTCGAGATGCACAGCTACCTCGGCTGGGCGGTGGCCCGGCGCCTGCTCGCCGAGCGCATCGAGTCGGATCCGGCCGATCCCGACCCCGCCATCACGTTCACCGAGCTGGCCTATCGCGCCGGGCACCCGGAGGAGATCGCCGGCGCGGCCGACAGCGCCCTGGGCGCGCTGGAGCGCGATCCGTCGAGCGAGCGGACGCGTGCGGCGCGGGTGCGCCTCTTCGATGTGCTGCGGGACATGGTGGAGGCGACGCAGGACCCCGCCCCGCCCCCGGCGCCCCCGCCGGCGCCCCCGGGCGTTCCGCCGGGGATCCTCCCCGCGCCGGCCGCTCCGGTGCGACCGGTCCTGGATCTGCCGATCCTCGCGGGGGTGGTCGATCGCCTGGGGCGGACGGCCGAGACGCCCGACCAGCGCGTGGCCCACCTGATCGCCCAGGGGCGCCTGCGCGAGGACCAGGACCGGCCGGCCCAGGCCGTCGAGTCGTACCAGGACGTGCTGGCCGATCCGGTGCTGGCCGACGCGGCGTGGCGCGGCCCGAACGTGTCGATCCGGGCGGAGCTCGAGGCGGTGCGGCGCGTGCGCCGCCTGGTGGCCCAGCAGGGTCGGCGCGTGTACGCCATCTTCGATGCCGAGGCCGCGGGGCTGGCGTCGGCGCTGCCCCCGGGGGCCGGGCCCGAGGCGCTGGAACGGATCGCGCAGCGCTACCCGGCCGCGCGCGTCAACGCCGGCCTGTGGGCCCGCGCCGCGGACCTGCACGAGCAGGCGGGGCGTTCCCACGCGGCCGTGGCGGCCCTGCGCGAGGGGCTGGGCGCGGCCGAGGCGGGCCTGAGCGCCGGCGACGCCATCGCGCCCGACGATCCCGCCTCGCTCGGCGAGCTGGCGGGCCGGCTGCTCGACCGGCTGCGGGCGCTCGACCAGCAGTTCGCCGCGGCCCAGCTGCTCGAGCGTCTGGTCGCCGCCCACCCGGGGCTGGAGCTGCGCGACCACGGGGTGACGCTCGACGCCGAGCGTCTGGCGAGCGACCTGGCCCGCACGCTGGCGGGTCGCCAGCGCCTGGCGCGCCTGGGGCCGGAGCTGTCGTCCGAGGTGCAGCGTCTGACGGACTGGGCGATCCTGGCGCCCATCTCGCGCGACGGCGCGGGTCGCGCGTGCGAGCACCTCATGCTCCACAGCAGCGCCCGCTCGATGGTGGCGCTGTGGGGCGCGGGGGGCACGGCCGGGCCGGGCGCCGGCGCCCCGGAGCCCGACTCGGGCCCGGCGCACCTCCAGATGCTCTGGAGCCGCGCCTACACCGATGCGCCCCCGCGCCTGCTCCACCAGGATGCGCAGAGCGTCTATCTCTACTGGGATCGGGACGGGGGGCCGGAGATCGAGCGCATCGACGCGGTGAGCGGGTCCACGCGCTGGCGGACCCCTCCCTTCCGCTCGATCTTCCCGCCCGACCAGAGCCTCGCGTCGCGCGCCCAGCGCATCGGCCCGCAGGTCGACACGCCCCAGGACGGCGTGGTGAACCTGACGGACGTCGTGATCTCGATCGACGAGGAGGCCCTGGCGATCGTGGAGCGGAGCGGGCGGGGCGCGGCCTTCGACCCCGACACCGGGGCGCTGCTGTGGCGCGCCCTCACGCCGGTGGCGATCGTGCACGACGCGCACGCCGCGGCCGGGCTCATCGCGATCGGCGGGGGCGGGCTTCCCGAGGAGGGCGCCGGGGGCCGGGCGGGTCCGGCGGCCGGGGCGCCGCCGCTCGTGGCGATCTACGAGGCGAGGTCGGGGCGCCTGGTGCGCACGGTCGAGAACGCGCCCTCGACGGTCCGCTGGGTGCGGGTGGTGGGCGCGGCGCCGGTGCGACCGGGGCGCGAGCCGCCCCCGGCGCGCACGGACCTGGTGCTGGGCCTGAGCACGGAGATCGTGTCGATCGACCTGCTGGCGGGGAAGACCAACTGGGAGATGCCCGGGCCGCCGGCGTTCGACTCGCGCGACGCCTGGGTCTTCGGCGACCGCCTGTTCATCCTCGACGAGGACCGGTCGCTCTGGCTGGGCGCGCTGGCCACCGGCGAGCTGGGCGACCAGCCCCTGGAGACGTACGAGAACCTCCTGGGCGACACGCGGATCCTCCCCGTGAGCGTGGGCGAGGACGTGGCCTTCTGCACGACGCACGGCGTGGTGATGTTCGACCCCGCGGGCCGCCTGGTGGGGATGGACGGGCTGGGGAGCGAGACGCTCCTGCCGCCGGTCCTCGCCGAGGGGTTGTTCGTCACGATCGACACCACGCCCGGCTACCTGCCCGATGCGCGCCCCGCGCACCCCCTGCACCTGCTCGACACGCGCAGCGGGAAGCTCACGGGGATCGCGCACCAGCTCGTCTCGTGGGAGCCGCCTCGACAACTGGCCGTGCTCGACGGGCTCATCGTGGTGACGACGGGCGCGGCCCGTGAGGTCACGCTGGTCTACAGCGCGCCGGCGCGGGAGTGACCGCCGGTCCGCCGATGGGCCGCGGACTCGGCCGGGCGCGCCGGAGAGCCCGCCCCGTCCCCCCGCGCCGTTCCGATCGCGTGGCGAGGGCCTGATTGCGCTGGGCACCGGCGGCGAACCTGAGAACCGGGGAGTTCGGGAATCCCGGACGCGAGAGGCAGGGAGAGGAGGACCGCGGCGAGACCGCGACTTCTACGCGATCCGCCACCATCGGTGGACCGGGCCATGGCACCGGGGTTGCACGTGTCCCGTGGACGGGACGGCGTCGGCGGGTCAGCCGTCTCGTCCAAGGAGGCGCGACATGCGTTGGTGCCGTCAGAATGCGAACGCGGCCTTGGCCGCGCTGGGGATGGTGCTTTCTGCGACTGCATCCGCTCAGCCGCCCCCGGTGGCGGCCCTTGGCCACCTGCCGGGGGACACGGCGATCGGGCCGGCCTGGGGCGGCCAGCAGGACCAGGCTTCGGCACGCGGCGGGTCGCAGTGCCTCGTGGTGTGGAGCGACTACCGGTCGCAGGTGGCCTCCGGCTCGACGGGCCAGAGCCAGGGCGACATCTTCGGGATCCGGCTGGACGGGGCGGGGGCGGCGATCGACGCGGTGCCGTTCGTGATCCACGCCGGGCTGGGGGAGCAGCGGTATCCCGACGTGGCGTGGAACGGGGAGAACTGGCTGGTCGCGTTCCGGAGCCAGGACCCCATCGGCGGCTACTTCGGGAACCGGATCCGGGCCGTCCGGGTGTCGCCGCAGGGGCAGGTGCTCGACGCGACGCCGCTGGTGGTCGGCGAGTCTGATCTGCCGTACCGGCTCGCCGGGCAGGCGGGCCAGTGGCTGGTGACGTTCAACGAGTATCACGCGGGCGGATACGGGACGTTCATCGCGGGCCGGCGGGTCGGCGGCGACGGGCAGTACCTCGACCCGACGCCGGTGATGCTGCTCGACTGGTCGTACGGGGCGAGCGCGCCGCTGGCCGGGGCGCCGGGCGAGTACCTCGTCGCGGGCCCGGACTGGAACAGCCCGCAGCTCATCCGGGCGCGCCGGGTCGGGCTCGACCTGGCGCCCGCCGGCGCCGAGTTCACGCTCCCGGGGCTGAGCCTCGGGACCAACGGCGCGGAGTACTACGTGGCGTGGCTGAGCAACTTCACGAACCTCGTGGGGTCGCGGGTCACGAGCGCCGGCGTGGTGCTGAATCCCGCGGGCACGCTGATCACGCCGGACTACTCGGAGTTCCACCACGCGAGCGTCGCGCACGACGGGACGAACTGGTGGGTGGAGTGGGGCGCGGCGACGACGATCCACACCGTGCGGATCGACGCGGCGGGGACGGTGCTCGACCCCGGCGGCGGCCCGACGCTGCCGATCGTGGTCGGCGGGACGATCAACCAGGCCTACGGCCCGCAGTTGAGCCCGCGCGCGGGCGGGGGCGTGCACTTCCTCTGGAACGACTCACGTCCCTCGACGGGCTACGACAGCAACGTCTGGTGCATCCCGGTCAACGCCGACAACTCGGCGGCGCCGGAGCGGTGCGTCTCGACGGGCACCGCGGCGCAGGTGACGCCAGACCTGGCGGGCGGGCCCGACGGCCGGGTGGCGGTGGCGTTCACGTCCGGGTTCGCGGGGGATCAACGGGTGCTGGTGCACCGCCTGAACGCCTCGGGCTCCGCCCTGGGCGCCGAGCCCGTCGAGGTCGCGCCCGGGATCAACATGGGGCGGGCGGGGATCGCGTGGAACGGGTCGGTGTACCTGGTCGTGTGGGATGAGGGTCCCGGGGGGTCGAGCACCACCCAGATCCGGGGTCGGCGGATGAACGCCGATGGGACGTTCGTGGATGCGGCGCCCTTCGACATCATGCCCGGGTTCGCGCCGGACGTGGAGGCGCTGGGGGACGACTTCCTCGTGGCCAGCAGCCGGTTCGCGACGTACCCGGAGACGATCTACGCGCAGGCCCGGCGCATCGACGGGCCCACCGCGTCCATGCCCGACCCGTCGCCGCTGATCCTGCTGGCCGGGTACGTGTCCACCGGGCCGCGCGTGCGGACGGACGGCTCGCGCTGGATCGTGGCGTACCACAGCCACTGGACGCACAACAGCGCCCAGTCGGACGCGGTGTACAACGTCGTGAACGCGGACGGGAGCTTCACGCCGGCCTCGAACCCGACGACGTCGTCGGGCGGCGCGGGGACGCCGGACGTGGCCTTCTCCGGCGGCGTGTACCTGTGGGTCTGGCGGAGCAACACCCTCTCCAGCGCGAACAACTACATCTCGGGGCGGATCATGAACGCCAACGGGAGCTTCGCCTCGGGCGAGTTCGTGATCGGCGAGGCGCCGGGGCGGCAGCTGCGACCGGTGGCGGCGTGGGACGGCGCGGCGTTCGTCGTCGCGTGGGAGGACCAGCGGCATCAGGCGTCGTTCTACGACGGGCGGACGGACGTCTACGGGGCCCGCGTGTCGGAGGCGGGCGTGGTGCTCGACCCGGCGGGGTTCCCGGTGGCCGTGTCGCCCGACGCGGTGGCGGCGCCCTCGATCCTCGGCGGGGCGGGGTGGGCGCTGGTGGCGTCGTCGCGCCTGAACCTCCAGGCGGGGTTCGATTCGTACCGCGTCGAGCTGGCGGGGATCGGGGCGTTCCCGGGTGCGTGCTACCCGGACTGCGACGGCTCGGGCGGGCTGAGCGTCAACGACTACATCTGCTTCCAGACGAAGTTCGCCCTCGGCGATCCGTACGCGGATTGCGACGGGAACGGCGTCCGCAACGTGAACGATTACATCTGCTTCCAGACGAGGTTCGCGCTGGGGTGCCCGTAGCGCCGAAAACCCTGGATTCCTGTGGTATCGACGCTCCCGGTGCGGTAGGCTGGCCCGGAGCGGGGGGCAGCGGCCGACGGCCGGGAGGCTCCCATGGGATCCACGCGCGCGCGGACGATGCACCGGCACCTAGGCCTGGCGGTGGCGGCCGGGGTTCTTCTGGCCGCCGGGAGCGCCCGGGCCCAGTGCCCGCGCGCGTGGGCGCAGGGGTTCGGCGATCCCGGCCTGGGGGCCAACGATGCGCCCCTGGCGTGGGTGGTGTTCGATGACGACGGGCCCGGGGCGCACGCGCCCGCGCTGCACGTGGGCGGCTGGTTCGGCACGGCGGGCGGCGTGAACGTCAACCGCGTGGCGAGGTGGAACGGCTCGGGCTGGGAGGCGCTGGGGAGCGGCATCAGCGGCGCCAACGTGGTCGCGATGGCCGTGTACGACGAGGACGGCGGCGGCGCGCAGCCGAACCGGCTCTTTGTCGCGGGGGACTTCTTCACCGCCGGCGGCGTGAGCGCGGCCCACATCGCCCGCTGGGACGGGTCGGCCTGGTCGCCCGTCGCGGGCGGGCTCGTCGGCGGGCTGGTGCTGACGCTGGTCACTTTCAACGATGGCACGGGCGAGAAGCTCTACGCCGGGGGAAGTTTCCAGTTCTCGAGCGGCAACAGCGTGCCCCGCGTGGCGCGCTGGAACGGCTCGAGCTGGTCGGCGGTGCCCAACTCGTTCAACAGCGACGTGACGATCCTGCACGTGTTCAACGGGGAGCTGTACGCGGGGGGGATGTTCAGCTCGCCGGGGAACAACATCGCGCGCCACAACGGGGTCGGCTGGGTGCCGATGGGCATCGGCCTGGACGGTCACCCCACGACCATGGCCAACTTCGACGACGACGGGCCGGGGGGCCAGGGCGAGCGCCTGCACGTGGGCGGGTACTTCCGGCACGCGGGGGGCATGGACGTGCAGTACGTGGCGAAGTGGGATGGGGCCAACTGGTCATCGCTCGACGGGGGCGTGGGCGGGACGCCGCCGCCGGAGGCGCCGTTCGTGCGGGCGCTCCTGGTGTTCGACGAGGGGTCGGGCCCGGGGCTGTACGTGGCGGGCGAGTTCTTCCACGCCGGGGGCGTGCCGGCCAACTCGATCGCGCGCTGGGACGGGCAGAGCTTCGCGCCGCTCGGTGGCGGGATCGCGGGAACGCTCCCGTGGGTGTTCTCGCTGGCGGAGTTCCAGGGCGACCTGTGGGCGGGCGGCGTGTTCGACGGCGCCGGCGGGCACCCCTCGCGGTGCATCGCGCGCTGGGAGTGCGCCCCCTGCTACCCGGACTGCGATTCCAGCGGGACGCTGAACGTCAACGACTACATCTGCTTCCAGACGAAGTTCGCGCTGGGCGAGCCCTACGCCGACTGCGACGGGAACGGTCAGCGGAACGTGAACGACTACATCTGCTTCCAGACGAAGTTTGCGCTCGGGTGCTCATGACCGACCCATCTTCGGCGCCGCCTTCGGCCAGCCGGCCAGCGTCATCGCCCGCTGGGACGGCTCGGATGGGGCACTGGTCGGCACACGAATCGCGGGATTGGTGAACGCCCGTGCGCCCCTGCGTTCGCACAGATTCGGGCGATGGTGCTCGTAGGCACGCGGGTTGAGCCAAGAACATGTGATAACCAAGACCGGCGTCATTCCGACGCGTCCGGCCACGGGGCACCGGCCGCCCGACCTCTGGAGCGATGGGAACGCAACCGTGCCGAAGGGCCCTCCGGCCTCACGAACGCTGCAATACCCCATCCGCCCGCCCGTTCCTATCCCGGGCCACCTGCCGGCCCCCGGATGGAGACCCCACGATGCCCGGTCGGCCCCACTCCGCGACGCCAGATCCCGCCACCAATCCGCGGCGCGCCGTCGCACGGCGCGCCGCCGTCCTCGTCGCGGCCCTGCCGCTTTTCGCCGTCGCCCTGGCGGGTGCCGCGGCTCTCACCGGCCCCGCGCCCGATGGCCCCACCGACGGCCTCCCGACCGTCAACTTCCCCGCCCAGAACCCCTTCTCCGAGGAGAAGCGCATCCTGGGCAAGATGCTCTTCTGGGATGAGCAGCTTTCCAGCGACAACACCGTCGCGTGCGCCACCTGCCACACGCCCGAGTTCGGCGGCGCCGACCCGCGCCGCCTCCGCCACCCCGGCGTCGATGGCATCCTCCAGACCCCCGACGATGTCTTCGGCTCACCCGGCATCCTCCGGGCCAACGCCGCCGGCGACTACGAGCGCGACCCCGCCTTTGGTCTCGGGCCCCAGGCCACCAACCGCGCCGCGCCCAGCGCGATCAACGCCGCGTTCTCTCCCGAGCTCTTCTGGGATGGACGCGCCCGCTCCACGTTCACCAACCCTCAGACCGGCCAGGTCTCCATCCCCGCCGGCGGCGCGCTCGAGTCGCAGTCCGTGGGCCCGCCCCTCAGCAGCGTCGAGATGGCCCACGCCGGTCGCAACTGGGACCAGGTGGCCGCCAAGCTCGCCGGCGCCGTGCCGCTCGCCGTCGCCGCGGACCTGCCGCCCGACGTGCGCGCCGCCGCCCAGGCCTGGCGCACCTACCCCGCGCTCTTCCACCGCGCCTTCGGCAGCCCGGCGATCACCGCCGAGCGCATCGCCTTCGCCATCGCCACCTACGAGCGCACCCTTGTCTCCGACCAGACGCCATGGGACGCCCTCATCGCCGGCAACCCCAACGCCCTTACGCCCGCCCAGCAGCAGGGCCTGCAGGAGTTCAACAACCACCGCTGCGCCCTGTGCCACACGCCCCCGACCTTCAGCAACAACACCTTCCGCAACGTCGGCCTGCGCCCGCCCGGCGATGATCCCGGGCGCCAGGCCGTCACCGGCGCCATCATCGACGCCCGGCGCTTCAAGGTCCCCACCCTCCGCAACGTCTCCCTGCGCGCCGAGTTCATGCACACCGGCCAGTTCACCACCCTGACCCAGGTGCTCAACTTCTATGCCAACGGCGCCCAGCAGTTCCCCCAGAACCGCGACCCGCTCATCCCCATCCCCATGTCCAACCAGGATCGCCAGTCCATCATCACGTTCATCACGGGCGGCCTGCTCGACCCGCGCGTCGCCGCCGCCCAGGCCCCGTTCGACCACCCCACGCTCTTCACGCGGCGTGCCAACACCAGCGCTGTGCCCATCGGCGCCGGCACGCCCGGTTCCGGCGGCAACACGCCCATCTGGATCGCGACCAGCCCGCCCAACGTCGGCAACGCCGACTTCAAGCTCGGCGTGATGAACGCGCTCGGCGGCGCCACGGCCCGCCTCTACCTCTCCGCCACGCCGCCCGTCAACAACCAGGTCGGCCCCGACACCGTCATCGGCCCCGTCACCCTCTCGGGCGTCGGCCCCGGTCTCGGCCTCGGCACCGCCCACTGGCCGATCCCCGCCGACCCCACCCTCCGCGACGCCGTCCGCTACGCCCAGTGGGTCATCGACGACCCCGCGGCCGCCGGCGGCCAGGCCCGCACCCAGCCCCTGCGCCTCACCCTCTTCTGCGGCGAGGCCGGTTGCCCCACCTCCTGCGCCGCCGACTGCAACGCCGACGGCTTCCTCTCCATCGCCGACTACATCTGCTTCCAGACCCGCTTCGCCCTCGGCGATCCCTGGGCCGACTGCGATGGGAACGGCGTGCGGAACATCAACGACTACACCTGCTTCCAGACCAGGTTCGCGCTCGGGTGTCCGTAGGACTCCGTAGGACTCCGTAGGACTCCGTAGGACTCCGTAGGACAGCCCGCGCGCTAGAGCCCATCCGGAGGGGCGCGATGGTTTCTCCAGCCCGTGTCGCGATAGGCCTGGCCCTGCTGCCTGTGCTCGCGCCCGGCGCAGCCATCGCCCGATGCGCCCCCGACTGGCTCTCCGGCGATGGTGTCTTGAGCTGAACGGAGCTGTCCCGCGCGCATCGCGTTGAGCGCGGTTGGCCCCCCGTTCGCCATGATGGAACTGCTCGAACCCACCGGCGTATCGATCCAGAGGAGGGCTGAAGATGCCGCACGCTGACTCTGCTCTGGGCCCGCGCTGCAGCCCTCACCCTCGGACGGCGCTCGACCTCGCGTTCATGGTGGGAGTGATCGCCGCGGTATTGCGGGGGGGCGATGTCCGTGCGCAGTGCGAACCCCGCTGGTTACCCAGTCCCCACCCCAACTTCACCGCTCCGGTCCGCTGCCTCACAACCTGGGATCCCGACGGGCCGGGGCCTGCGATCGAGGCCTTGGTGATCGGCGGAGAGTTCGCGGACTCCTTCGGTGCGCTCGGCGTGAACAAGATCGCGATGTGGGACGGTGCGCGTTGGGACGGGTTGGATGGCGGATTCCCGGCCCCGGTGCTCGCTGTCGCGGTTGACGAGGGAGACCTGATCGCCGGCGGTAAGTTCCATGATCAGGGGTCTTTCTTCTCTCGTGTGCGGGCGTTTCGGCGCCACGCCGGTCATTGGCAACCCATTGGCCCCGAGTTCTCCATCGAGAACGGCTGGGCGTCACTGCACGCGTTCGGCCGTTACGCGGGGGACCTGATCGTGGGTGGCTACTTCACGCACGCGGGCAGCCAGGCCACGAACTGCATCGCCCGATGGACGGGCTCGACCTGGCAACCCCTCGGAGCCGGCCTGAACGAGTTGGTCGCCGCGATCGCGCTCTACGAGGGCGAGCTCATAGCCGCGGGCGCGTTCACCAGCGCGGGAGGCTCGAGCATCCGAGGCATCGCCCGGTGGGATGGTTCGACGTGGTCGTCACTCGGAGCGGGAATCGGTGGAGCGGCCCTCGCGCTGTGCGAGTTCGATGGCGACCTGGTGGTAGGGGGCGTGTTCACCCACGCCGGCGGACAGCCCGCGCCGACGATCGCACGGTGGAACGGGAAAACCTGGAGCTCGATGGGCTCCGGCATGGGGGGCGAGCAGCCCGCTCATGTGGACGCAGTAACGGTCCACAACGGGGGGCTCTACGCCGGCGGGTGGTTCACCACCGCGAATGGAGCGCCCGCGCGCCGACTCGCCCAGTGGGACGGGAGCGCCTGGCACGCCGTGGGCGGTGGCACCGACGGCCTCGTTGCAGCTCTGATGTCCTTCCAGGGTCGGCTCGTGGTGGGCGGCAGTTTCGGCAGCGCCGGCGCGAATGGTCCGGAGTACCTGGCCGGTTGGGACGGGAGTACCTTCCGCCCGCTCGCCACGGGTCTGAGCAACGGCGTGCGCGCCCTGGCCGTGTTCCGCGATGAGCTCCATGCGGGAGGGTTGTTCCGGAGCGCCGGCGGGCGCCGCGCCAACCACGTCGCGCGCCAGACATCCGAGGGCTGGTCGCCTCTCGGATCAGGAGTCAATGACGATGTGTTCGCGCTGACGGTGTATGATGACGACCTGATCGCCGGCGGCCGGTTCACCACGGCCGGTGGCTCTCCCGCCCGGTCGGTGGCGCGCTGGGACGGCCAGGCATGGAGCCCACTGGGGCCGGGCCTGCCGAACGCGGAGGTCTGGGCCTTGGGCCATCACCAGGGGCGATTGATCGCGGGCGGGGGAATCCCCTGGGCGCCGTTCAGCGACCCCGTGGGAGTCGTCCAATGGAACGGGTCGGGTTGGAGCCCGGTGGGGACGGGGCTGCAAGGGCTCGGCGTTTCTGTGCACGCGCTGGCGGAGTACAACGGTGACCTGGTAGCCGGCGGCGGGTTCTACGCCTCGGGCGGACAGGCCTTCAATCACATCGCGCGATGGGATGGGAGCGAGTGGCATCCAATGGGGGCCGGCTTTGACGTCGGTGTGATGGCCCTGGCCGTCTACGACGGGTCGCTCATCGCCGGCGGTGTCTTCGACGCCTCCGGCGGCACACCGATCACCAGGGTGGCGCGGTGGAACGGGTCGGCATGGCTCCCGCTGAGTTGGGGACTCACGGGTGGCGCCATCGGTCCGTACGTCGCGTCCCTCACGATCCACGGCGATCGACTCATCGCCGTGGGAGAGTTCGATCGATCCGGTGCGATTCCCCTCCGGAACATCGGCGCGTGGGACGGGCAGGCTTGGAGTCCGCTGGGCTCGGGCCTGTATCCACAGGGGCTTACTTCGATCAGCCTCGGAGGCGAGCTCGCCGTCGGCGGGATGCTCCATACCGCCGGTGGCCAGCCTTCACCGTTCTTCGCCCGCTGGGCCTGCCCCGCGTGCTATCCGGACTGTGACGGTGACGGGTCTCTTGGCTTTGGCGATCTGGCGTGCTTCCAGACTGCCTTCGCGCTGTCCGACCCCTACGCGGACTGCGACCACAACGCCCGGCACACGATTGCCGACTACATCTGCTTCCAGACCAGGTTCGCGCTCGGGTGCCCGTAGAACCTGTTTCCAGACGAAGTTCGCCCTCGGGTGCTCATGACGAGGTGGCGAGGAGACCAGAAACTGAGGCGTTGATGGGTGGGCGGAATGCCGTGGGGGGAGGGCGCAGCCGCGGCGGGGCGCAAGGTGCAAGAAACGAGAAACCCGACAAGGGGGTACCCCGCGCCTTCACGTTCCTTGGATCCCGGATCCTCCCCCTCACCCCCCGCACGGGGCCCCGGCCGATGGGGGCGATTATTCATTCACGCCCGTGGGGTCGCGTCCTTCTTCGATCGCCGTGATCTTGCGCACGCGCCGCGCGTGGCGCCCGCCGGAGAAGGGCGTGGAGAGCCAGAGGTCCACGATCTTCTCGATCAGGCGCTGGCCCAGCAGGTCCGCCGAGAGGCACAGAACGTTGGAGTCGTTGTGGCTCCGGCTGATCTGCGCCGTCAGCTCGTCGTGCGCGACCGCGGCCCGGACGCCCCGGATCTTGTTGGCGGCGATCGACATGCCGATGCCCGTGCCGCAGATGAGAAGGCCGAGGTCGGCACGCCCGTCGGCCACGGCCTTGCCCACCAGGAAGGCCGGCTCCGGGTAGTCGCACACGGCGCCGGAGAGATCGCCCAGCACGCTCACGTCGTGCCCCTCGCGCGTCAGGCGGTCGCCCAGCAGCCTGGCGGCCTGCGCTCCACGGTGGTCCCCGCTCAGCGCGATCTTCATGGAATGGCGCTCCCGGCCCCCCCGCGCGAGACGGGCCCGGCCCGTCCCTCCGGGAGCGGCCGCGTCAGGCCTAGCTCGGCGAAGCGATCGCGGATCAGGTCCATGAGCCGGCGCGCCGTGCGCGCGTAGACCTCCTCCCCCATCCCGAGCGGGTCGGGGATCTCGCCCCCCGAGGGGTCGAGGGACGCGACCTTCGAGCGCGCCGTGGGGTCGAGCGCCAGGATCGAGCGCACGTGGGCCGGACTCATGGTGAAGATCATGTCCGCGTGCTCGATGTCGCTCTGCGTCAGGGCGTGCGCGCCGTGTCCGTCGAGCGTCACCCCCAGGTCGCGCATCGCGCGCACGGCCTCGGGCGTGGCCGCCAGGCCCTCGGCGGCCGCGATGCCCGCCGAGCGGACGACCATCTCGAGCCCGGGTCGATCGGACCCGGACCGGTCGAGGAGGTGGCGCCCGATGGCCGCGGCCATGGGCGAGCGGCAGGTGTTGCCCGTGCAGACAAAGAGGATGGTCCACGGGCGCCGGACCGAGCCCGCCGGGGCGGTGGTGGAGGAGTTGGCGGGCGCGGGGGGGGTGGTCACCGGGCGGTCCCCCCCAGCGGCCCCGGCCCGGGCGTCGCGCACAAGGTCCGGCGCCGGTTCCGCGCCACCCAGCCGTAGGCCCGTCGTCCCATGGTGCTCACGCCCGGAAGATACAGGAGCCAGGCCACGAGGGCGCCCAGGGGCGTCTGGAGGAGCGCCCGGCGCACCGCCGGGAAGCCCACGAGCACGCCGTCGGAGCGGGTTCGCATGGGCATGCCCGTCAGAGCGACGCCCATCGGAACGGGCAGCTCGGCCGCGGGGACGCGGGTCATGTCGCGATAGTCCAGGCGTCCCAGCCAATCGAGGCGCCGGAGCCAGCGGACCGTGCCCTGGCACATCCCGCACTGGCCGTCGAAATAGCAGGTGTCGCGTCGCACGGGGGATCGTATCTCCTCCGGGCCTTCCGCCCGGCCTTCCCGGCCCTGCCGGGGGCCATCGGACCCGAACATCGGCCCCATGGAGGGGGTTGTATACTCCCCCCGGCGGTTTCAGTACGCTCCGCCCCTGGGGGAGGGTCGCAACACGCGGGCCCGGCCCGGCGAACAGAAGTAGGCCTGTGCACATCCGCGGCGCGGGCGGAACGGGACGGTTGGGGTCGAGAGGTTGGAACCGGGGGGGCGGCGCCGGGCGATCGTCCGGCCCCACCCAACGCCAGATGAGGAGCCGAATCATGCCATCGCGGAGTACGGGTCGGGCCTTCACGCTCATCGAGCTGCTCGTCGTCATCATCATCATCGCGATCGTGGTGTCGATCGTGCTCCCGGCGCTGGGCGGCGCGCGGATCGCCGCGCGCGGCGCGGGCACCCAGTCGCTGCAGAAGGAGATCCTGGCGGCGGCCTCGCAGTTCGAGAACAGCGAGCGCCGGGCCCCGGGCTACTTCACGGTGCGCGAGATGGGGGCGCGCGAGAACGCCGACACCCGCGGCATGTCCGAGATGGAGAACATCATGCTCGACCTCGCGGGCGGGATCGTCGCCACCGCGGGCGCGAACACCGTCAAGGCCGGACCGCTGGCCGCCAAGGAGATCTTCGTCGACCCGACGCTGATCGGGGCCCAGACGACGAGCAACAAGGCGTACTTCGCGCCCCCGGCCAAGTACTTCGTGGCGCAGGAGAGCGGCGGGGGCCTCAACAAGCAGTTCGGCGTCTCCGGGCACACGGCGCCGGAGGGTCAGCTCCAGCTCCCCGACATCATCGACGCGTTCGGCCAGCCGCTGCTGGCCTGGCGCCGCGACGACACGGCGCTTCGCGAGGTGACGCAGCTGAGCGACTTCGCCCGCGACGACAGCGGCAACGAGAACGAGGTGGCCCGCTTCTACTGGGCGACCAACGCCGCGTTCCTCAAGTCCAACTCGCTGGGGCGCCTGGGCAAGGACCAGACCGACACGGCCTCGGGCAGCTACAGCCTGCTCGGCGGCGGGGTGGCCGCCGGGGATCGCGTGCAGTCGCTCGCGGGCGCGCTGGGCAGCCCGGCGTACCCGTACCGCGATCCCGCCGACCCGCCGACCGAGGTGCCGACGCTTCCGGCGGCGGAGCGCGGGCCGATGATCCTGCAGTCCGCGGGGGCCGACGGGTTCTACTTCGGATCTAAGGACCGCGGGGCCAAGCAGTTCGGCCCACCGCTGACGACCGGGATTATCCACTACTCCGTCAGCTTCGTCCCCCCGGGCCAGACGCTGCCCGGCGGCGCCTACAAGGACAAGGAAGGGCGCGACACGACGATCGACGTGCTCGAGAAGTTCGACGACATGATCTCGACGGGCGGGAACTGATCGCGACCGCGCCCGGGCCGATTTGACACCAGCGTCGCGCGCGGGCAGGGTGTGCGCGTGGCGGCTGTTTCCTCCACCGTGACCGGCGCGAGCGTCCGCGCCTGCGCCGCCTGGGCGGCGCTGGGCGCCGGGCTGTGGGTCGGACGCGGGCTCGACGCGGTTCCCGCCGCCCTGCCTCTGTCCATCGCCTGCGCCGCCTGCGCCCTGGGGGTGATCGCGCGTGGCCTGCTCTGCC
>CAYWOF010000019.1:0-7673 GCA_964459825.1 uncultured Phycisphaeraceae bacterium
GGCCGCGACCGATGGTTCGCAGCAGGTGGGCGTCGGGTACTTCGGTCCGGGCGAGGGGCACGCCCTGCTCTGGACCGGCAGTGCGGCCAGCGGCGTGAACCTCAACCCCGCGGGAGCGTTCATCTCCTTCGCGAGTGGCGTGGCGGTCGGGCGGCAGGTCGGCATGGCGCGCATCGGGGGGGCCGACCGTGCGGGGTACTGGACCGGCTCGGCGGCCAGTTGGCTGTCCCTCGACCCCGGGGCGCCCTACGCCGCGTCACAGGCTCACGGTATCTCCCCGGACGGCCAGACGCAGGTTGGGCACGCCTACCGGAGCGGCATCACCCGCGCCTGTCTCTGGCACGGCACCGCCGCCAGCTTTGTGGACCTGCACCCGGACGGCGTGGGAAGCAACTGGTCCTGGGCCGTGGCCGCCGATGGCGAGTACCAGGTCGGGTTCGTCGATCGCCCGGCCAACCAGGCGGCGATCTGGAAGGGGACGCGTGAGAGCTACTTCAACCTGCACTCGGTGCTGGCGGCCGGCCAGTACTACTACTCTTCCGCGACGGGCATCTCGCAGGACTCCACGGGCGTCTGGGTCTCGGGGCACGGGATGAACCTCGCGGGCACGCAGGTGGGCATCCTCTGGCACCTGGCGGAGGCCTGCCCGCCGGATTGCGACGGCTCGGGCACGCTCAACGTCAACGACTACATCTGCTTCCAGACGAGGTTCGCCCTCGGCGACCCGTACGCCGATTGCGACAACAACGGCGTCCGCAACGTCAACGACTACATCTGCTTCCAGACGAGGTTCGCGCTCGGCTGCTGATCGTGCGCTCGGGCCGCCGGCCCCTTGCGGCGCCCCGGAGTCCGGAGGGGGCTCGGGTCGCAGCGCACCGGGGGCCGCGGATGTGCCGACGCGCCCCGCGGACGCCCGCCCGGCACCCGAGACCCGCGCGGGCGTTCACCGAAGGAGAATGCCGATTCCCGACTCCATAACGGGGTGCGATCCCGACGCCCTGGCGGACCTCCTGGAGGCCCTGGCGCGGCTCCTGCGAGGAGCGCCCCATGCCCGCCGCGTCGATCCCCGTCCACCCCACGGGTCGCCCTGACCCCTCCGTCACGAACCCCGGCCGGGAGCTCGTAGCCGCCCGGGAGGCCGCCGACCGCCTGTACGGGACGGTGTTGGGTGTCCTGGAGCTCCTCCGCGAGGGACGCCCACTCGAGGCCCTCGCGCGGCTCGACCGCGCGACCGTCCAGGTCGGCGAGGTCGCCAGGCTCTGCCACCGGGCCCACGGCGGGGCGGGTGCGTCACGGACTCAGTCCGTGGGCACGGCCGGGACAAGGGACGGGAGCCGCCCCGAAGTACAAGGGCAACGGCCCCCTCGGCCCCGTGACGCATCCGATCCAGTCGTGCTCCTCGGTCCTGGTGGGGACTTCACCAAGTCCCTCTCTCTCCTCCCCCTCAACCGCGGCATGGACCGCGACGCCGGACTCGGGCTGAACCTCCAGGCCTGACGACCCCGGCCCGGACGGCGCGCCACGGAAGCGGCGCGCCCGAGGGCCGGCGCCGTCACGCGCCGGACAAGGAGACGCCCGAATGCCCGACGACCAGGGTCGCTTCGAGGAAGTCCAGGTTCAAGGAGTCTGAACCATGGGCATCACCGACCGTCAACGTGAGGCTCGCGTGCGCGGCATCGGCTCGAGCGATGTTCCCCGCATCCTGCAGCTCGTGCCGCCGGACTGGGGCGGGCCGTGGGACGTGTGGGCGGAGAAGATGGGACTGGTCGGCGAGGTCGCACGCCGTCCCGACGAGCTCCGGCGGATGCGGATCGGCGAACTCACCGAGCCGGTGCACCAGGTGCTCGTCTCGGAAGCCTTGGCCAAGCCGGTCGTTCGCCCCACATCCACGTACGTGCGCGGCTGCCTGCGCGTGAACGTGGACCTCCAGGTCGGCCGCGCGGCCAAGGGCGAGCCGGTCGTCGAGTGCAAGAGCACCGGGCTCCTGGACGAGTGGGGTGATCCCGAGCAGGGCGCCGCCGGCGTTCCGGCGCGCGTCTTGGCCCAGATCATGATCCAGATGCACGTCGCCGAGGCGGCTGAGGGGTACGCCTCGCTGCTGTCGGGGCGCTTCGGGTTCGGGCACGCGCTCTACCCGGTGCGCGGGCTGATCGACCAGTGCCGGGAGCTGGCGGAGTTCATCGAGACGTGGCACGAGCGCCACATCGTGCGTGGCGAGGAACCGGACCGCAACGCGGCGCCGCCTGCGTGGGCCACGCTCGAGGCGATGGCGCACACCGCCGAGAAGTGCGTCACGCTCGATCCGGCGCTGATCGATCGGTACCGGGTGGCCCACGCACGCTGCGACGAGGCCGACGCGGAGAAAGACGCCGCCCGCCGCGCCATCGCGGCGTTCCTCGGTGACGCGGAGGTCGGGAAGAGCACGGCCGGGAGCGCCACGTTCAAGCCGTTCAGGCGGACGGCGCTGGACGAGGGGGCCCTGCGAGCCGCTCATCCCGAGATCGTCGAGCGTTTCACGCGCGAGCGCGTCTACGACCGCGTGCTGCGCGTCTACCCCAAGCGGACTCCAGGAGCACGACCGTGAACACCCCGATCATGAACGCGCAGGAGATCGACGAGGCGATGAGCGCCAGCACCCCGACGAGCCAGCCGCCTCCGCCACTTGCGGGGGAGGCGCGGCGTGTTGTGCCCGTGGATCCGCATGGCCAGGAGATCGAGCCGAGGGCGGGAGGCCGTGGCGCCATGGCCGGGTTCCAGGGCTCGGCCGCGGACGCGTCCGGATTCGCGGGCCAGGCGGGCTCGGCGTCCGCCGTGGCGCGCGAGGAGGCCGAGATGAAGGCCTCGATCGTGCTGGCGCGCTCCGCCCAGCGCGACGAGCTCGTCGCGTACAACCGGATCATCCGTTCCTGCCAGCGACCCGGGTTCGCCGAGGGGGCGCGCTACTCGTTCCCGCGCGGCGGCGCTCGCGTGGAGGGCCCGTCCGTGGACATGGCCCGCGAGGCGGCGCGCTGCTGGGGGAACATCCGGTACGGGCTCCGCATCGTGACTGAGGACCGCGAGCGCGTGCACATCAAGGGCTTCGCGCACGACCTCGAGACCAACACCTACGTCGAGACCGAGGACAAGTTTGGGAAGCTCATCCAGCGGCGCACCAAGCAGGGCGAGACGCGGTGGGTGGAGCCGGACGAGCGCGACCTTCGGGAGCTGGTGAACCGCCGCGGGGCGATCTGCGTGCGGAACGCGATCCTCCAGCTCATGCCGCCGGACGTCATCGAGGACGCCATGGAAGAGGTCCGCAGGACCATCCAGCGGGCGGCCGCGGGCGAGCTGGCCCGTGATCGGCAGACGACGCTGCGGCGCCTGTCGCTGGCGTTTGGGGACATCGGGGTGTCGGTCGAGATGATCACCGCCCAGCTGGGCCACCCGATCGACCTCATCGACGACATGGAACTGACCGAGCTCCGCGGGATCTACAAGTCGATCATCGACGGCAACTCGAAGCGCGAGGACCACTTCGCCATGCCAACCTCTGGCGCGGGCGGCGCCGGCACGACCGGCAGCTCGGCCGCGACGTCGGTGGGAGAGGTGATGGCCAAGATCATGCCGCCAGCACCCCAGCCGGACGCGGCGAAGCCGAGCGGTGAGAAGGCGGACGTGGCCAAGGTTGAGCAACGTCGGGAGCAGGTGCGAAAGCAGGCCGCGGAGATCACGGGTTCCTCCGGCGCCGCCAGGCCCGGTCAGGGGTCACTCCTCCCCGACGCTCCGTCCGCTGGCAAGTCCCGGCGCAGCTGAGCATCGTCCGCGGCGCCCGACAGGACGCCGCGGGCTTTTGTCAGAGTCTCCTCCATTCCCAGCCGCCACGTTCGAGGACCTGGTCGGGCTCCCGCTCGAGCAGCTCCAAGCCATCGACGTCGGCGCGGTCTACCTCCTCCTCCGCTCGGCCTGGCGGTCCTCGCCGCCATGCTCCCTACCCGACGAGGATGGCCCCCTGGCGCGCGTGGCCGGCGTGGGCCTCACCGACTGGCCGGCAGTGCGGCGCCGGATCCAGTGCACCTGGCTGGTCCAGGACGCCCGCGTGGTCTTCGCGCGGGCTCACCAGGTCTACACGCGGGACCTCCAGCAGCTCGAGCGCCGACGACGAGCCGGGCAGATCGCCGCGGGCCAGCGATGGCACGGATGCGACTCGGATGCGACTCGTATGCGAAACGCATGCGATTCGCAGGGCGGCTCCTCTCTTGGATCTCTCTCTTCATCTTCAGCGCCCGCGCCCGAGCGCTCGAAGAGGGCGCTAGAAGAATCGAGCGCTCGAGCGGAGTTGCGCATCGCGCAGGATTCGGGCGCACGGGCGCGGGCGCTCCGGACCCCGGACCAGGAGCGCTGCCTTCGGATCCTGCAACGGGCCCGGTTCTACTTCGCGGAGCGGGACCGCCAGGAGGTCCCGCCGCCGCTGGCCATCGAGCTCGCGGAGCACCCCAACGCGACTCCGATGCTCCTGGACTACGCGGTCCGCCAGATCATCGACATCGGCACGCGGGCCGTGACGCTCGGGAATCGCCGGCCCAACCCGCTCGGCTACCTCATCGCGGCGGTCGGCGCCCAGAAGAGCCGGGCGGGGCGCCCGTGGGAAGTGCCGCTGTTCTTCGCGAAGGCCTTCCAGGAGTCCGAGGCGAAGCGTGCCGCCGACGAGGCGCGCACCGCGGAGATGCAGGCTCGGCTCGACGCGGCCCGTGCCCGGCACGGCCTGGCCGGACCCGCGCGGGAGGTCGGATCATGATCCGCGTCGTCCACGTCCGCGACGAGGCCTTCACGGCCGACCCCCGAGGCGTGGCGCCGCCGGATCCTTCGCCTCGACGGCAAGACCCTCGGTTGTTGGTGCAAGAAACACGGAGACGAGCCGTGCCACGGGGACGTCCTCGTGCGGCTCGTCCGCGAACTCCAAGGAGCGTGCAATGGCAGCAGCGAAGCAGTGGCCCCCCAAGACGTGCGCCCGCCTCGAGAAGATCCGCGACGCCCGGCAGGCCGTGAAGGCGCGAGAGCAGGACCTCATCCGCACCCGTAAGGACCTCAGGAACAAGTTCCTCGCCACCGGCGGCCAGCGCACGCGCGTAGCCGAGGAGATGGCCTGGGACCTGCAGATCACGCTCATGGCCATCGAGGAGGCACGGGCGCGCGAGGCGCGCCTGGCGGACATGATGGACGAGACCATCGGCGGCGCTGGCCAGGGCCGCCTGTTCGACGATGACGATGACATCGATGGGACGATCCCCGACGCCGAGGAGGTCATCGCGCGGATCGCCAGCGGCGCCAAGCACGGCCAGGATGAGGAGGAACCCGACCAGGGGACGCTGCCCATCGGCACGCCAGGGCCCCGGGGCCGCGAGTTGGCGCTTGTGGGCGTGATCGACGAGCCGCCGGCCAAGCCGAGCGAGACGAGGCCCCGGCCCAAGAAGCCCGCGCCCAAGGAAGGGCGGAGGAAGAGGGCGTGAACACGCACGAGTGCATCCGCTCGCTCAACTCGACGCTCTGCCCGGCGTGCGGCGCTCGGAAGCAGCGATCGCGCACGCTGTGCAGTCCCTGCTACCACGGCCTTCCCCAAGCCCTGCGCCGGGCCCTGTGGGACCGCGTTGGCGACGGCTACGAGCAGGCCGTGGCCTCGGCCCTCCGGCACCTGGGCGCCTCCACGCCATCCCTCCCCAAGGAGTAGCCCGTGACCGACCTCACCACCGTGCCGCGCCACGCCGACGGCTCGGCCATGGACCCCGGGGCGATCGCGCGCCGGGCCCAGCCGATCCGGCGGCCCAACGCCCCGCCGCCGCCATCTCGTTCGGCTCCCTCCAACGTCTTCATCGGCGAGGCGAGCCAGCGCGTGCTCGGGCCCGCGCCAGGCTCGCCGCGGGAGCCGACGGCCCGTCCATCGCCACCACCTCATCCGGCGCCATCGCCCGAGCCGCGGCGCGGAGGCCGTCGCGCCGCGACGCCCGAGCCAGCGAGTAGCGGCGACCAGCCCGGGCGCCCGGGACACGTCCCGGGCCTCGAAACCGCCAGGGCCATGATGGCCGAGACGCGTGGCCTGACGGTTCACCGGACGGGCCGCCCCGCCAGTTCCCCACGCTGCACGCGCAACCCATGGCCGGCGCTCCGAACCGCCATGGAGCAGCTGCAGGCCGGGGATGGCTACATCGAGATCTCGCTCGCGGCCGCGCCAATCTCACTGAAGCGCATCCAACGCGAGATCCGGCGCCACCGCGAGGACGCGGGACTGCCGGTGTACGGCTTCCGCCCCAGGGGCATCGAGGGCGTGCTCTACATTGAGCGGAGGGCGTGATGGGCGACAGGAGCAGGATCGGATGGACCGACGCGACGTGGAACCCGGTCGTCGGGTGCTCGATCGTGCACCGCGGGTGCTACCGCTGCTACGCGGCGGCGCAGAGCTTCCGCAACGAGTGCATGGGGCACGGGCGGTATGCGGGCCTCACGATCGAGCAGAAGCCCCCGGCCATCGAGCGGGGCGTTGCGCCGCGCCACTTCAACGGCGTGGTCAATCCGGCCCCGCAGGTCCTCGAGGATCCGCTCCGGTGGGCGCGGTCCCGGATGGTGTTCACCTGCTCGATGTCGGACCTCTTCCACGAGAAGGTCCCCGACGAGTACCTCGACCAGGTGTTCGCGGTCATGGCGATCGCGAAGCAGCACGTCTACCAGGTGCTGACAAAGCGGCCGCGCCGGGCCGCCCTTTACATCGAAGACAGGATGCGGATCGGACCCAAGTGGCGCATTACGTCCGCGGTTATCGACCGGTTCATTGCGTTGGGCGTCATCAAGGAGCGCCTGCCGGACGACTTCAGGGAGCCGCCGTGGCCGCTCCCCAATGCGTGGCTCGGCACCAGCCCGTGCGATCAGGCAACGGCGGATGAGTTGGTGCCCGAGCTGCTGCAGGCGCCGGCGGCGGTGCACTTTCTGAGTATCGAGCCGATGCTGGGCCCGGTTGACATCCGACGCCTTTGGGACTGCGTCGCCGGGCGCCGTATCCGCTGGGTGATTCTGGGCGTCGAATCGCTCGGCACGCTCGCGGGCCGGCTGGGCGACTTCGGTTCTGAGACGCAGTGGTGTGAGGCCGCGGGCTGTGTCGTGCGCCAGTGCAGCGACCTCGGTATTCCCGTCTTCGTGAAGCAAGTGCCGGTGCGCGGGCGCGTCGTCAAGGACCTCGAGCAGTTCCCCGGGCCCCTGCGCGTGCAGGAATGGCCGGACGAGGGTGGACGGTGAGCGACCGCCTGCGTCACGAGCTCGACGAGGCCGAGCGCCGCGCCTGGCGTGCGCTCAAGGGGTACAAGTTCCAGATGTTCGGGTACTGGGCCGCCATCTGGGTCCACCTGAACCGCGTGGGCGACTTCCGGCGCGCCAACCCGTTCCGCGAGCTCGTGCAGGTGGGACGTCGGAGGGCGCGGCCTTGACCGCCACCCCGCCCATGACGATCCGCGCCATCGCCCCCTGGTTCGGCGGCAAGCGGACCATGGCGCCCGCCATCGTCCGCGAGCTCGGGCGGCACACCCAGTACTTCGAGCCGTTCTGCGGGTCGATGGCCGTGATCTTCGCCAAGGAGCCAAGCCAGAAGGAGACCGTCAACGACCTGCACGGCGACCTGATCAACCTCGCGAGGGTGATCGCCGAGCAGGAGG
>CAYWOF010000019.1:7683-13804 GCA_964459825.1 uncultured Phycisphaeraceae bacterium
CCCTACCTGCCGACCACGGTCAGCGTGCGCTCCGAGGAGCTCTACGACCGCCTGTGCCGGGTTCTCGCGTCCGAGGGACTTCTTCGAGACGCCCAGGCGATCCTCGAGGGGGAGGGCCTGCCAGATCCCATGAACGACACCACGGGCAGGTGCATCGATCGCGCGTACTGGTACTTCCTCGCGTCGTGGCTGGGGCGCAACGGGACTGCCGGCACGCAGCGGCTCGACTACCAGATCGCGGTGCGTTGGACCAACAGCGGCGGTTCGCCGGCGGTGCGGTTCCAGAACGCCGTGCACAGTCTGCCCGCGTGGCACCGCAGACTGCTGAACGTGGTCATCCTCCAGCGCGACGCGTTCGAGATCATCCCACGATTCGAGGATGCTCCGGGCACGGCGATCTACGTAGACCCGCCGTACCCGGCCGAGACCAGGTCTGCCCATGACAACAAGGAGGGTGGGAAGGGCCGGTACGCGCACGAGTTCTCGCACGATGGCTCGGGGCTGTTCGAGGGCGACGACCACACGCGTCTGGCCGGAATCCTGCACAAATTCCGCCGGGCCCGGATCGTCGTCTCCTCATACGACTGCCCCCGCTACCGCGATCTCTACGCGGGCTGGACGTTCGTCGACCACACCAGGCAGAAGCACCTGCACGCGCAGAACGGCCGCGGCGCACGCCCCAAGGAGGCGCCCGAGGTCCTCATCATCAACGGCCCGTCCTACGCGGGCCCCTCCCAGGAGATCCCCGATGGACAATCAGATGCCGAAGTTTGAGGAGTGGGCGCTCGTCGAGCTGTTCGGACACCAGCGCATCGCCGGCAAAGTGACCGAGCAACGGCCCGCCGCCATGCAGGAGGACGACGGGGAGCGGCCTTTCTAATGACGCCCGAGCGCATCCAGCTCACGGTCCCCGGCGAGCCCGTGGGCCAGCCGCGGCACAAGTGCAGAGCTGTCCGCGCGCGGATGCGCGGCGGGCGCTGGTGCTGGATGGGCCAGGCCTACATGCCCGAGCGCGTCAAGGACGAGCCCGTGTACGAGGCAGTCGCGCTCTTCAAGAAGCGGATCCGCCGGGCCGCCGAGGTCGCAGGGCTACCCGCCAGGCCGTGGACCGGGCCCGTGGCCCTCACCCTCGAGATCTACTTCTCGCGTCCGCAGCGGCTGCTCGAGCCCAACTCGCCGCGGTCCGAGATCCCCCACACCGTCAAGCCCGACGCCGACAACGTCCTCAAGGCCGTCATGGACGCGTTGAACGGGTTGCTGTGGAAGGACGACGCCCAGGTCTACGACCCCCACCCGCGGAAGTGGTACGCGGCCCTGGGGTGCGGGCCGGGCATCATCCTTGTCGCCGAGCACAAGGAGCGAATATGCGCACCCCCGATGCTGTTCTCCCCGACGAGGCCCTGACCCATCACCTGGCGGCGCTTGGGCGCACCGGCTCCGGCAAGACCTACGCCGTCAAGGGCATCGTCGAGCGGCTGCTGGCGCTCGGCCGCCGCGTCTGCATTCTCGACCCCACTGGGGCCTGGTGGGGGCTCAAGTCGAGCGCCGACGGGCAGAAGCCCGGCTACTCCGTCGTGGTCTTCGGCGGCGACCACGCCGACGTCCCAATCACCGAGCACGCGGGCGCAGCGCTCGGCGAGCTGGTGGCGACGCAGAATGTCCCGTGCATCATCGACCTCAGCAACACCACACTGGGCGAGCGGCATCGCTTCGTGGAGCGGTTCGCCGAGGCGCTGTTCCGCGCGAACAAGGCCCCGCTGCACCTGATCATCGACGAGGCCGACGAGTTCGCACCGCAGTCCGGTCCGCCCGGTACCGAGCGGATGCTCGGTGCCGTCGATCGGATCGTCCGCCGCGGGCGAATCAAGCGGGGCACGCCTGGGCCACGGGTGCTCCTACCACCGACCGCACTCAGGTGTCCGCAGTGCGGTGGTGTTGGAGTTGTCCATGGATCCCGGTGTGTCGTGTGCGCTGGTACTGGTGTGTGCAGGGAGCGAGGGACATGAACCGCCTTCAAATCGCCGTGGCCGTTGCCCAGGGGATGTGCTCGTCCAAGAAGGTCGCTGAGCGCTTGCTCGATCTTGATCGCACCGCGCGATGCATGGCTCAGCAGTGCGTAGCCGAGGCGGCCATGGCCATCGCGACCCGGATCGAGTGCCTGGCCTTAGACGTGCCCGTCACGGCGGAAGGGCGGCTGGGCGTCGCATGCCCGCAGTCGCCGTCCGACGTGGTGAGAACCAGACCGGCGGGCAGCCTGGCCGTCCACCAGGCGATGCCGCACGTGCCGGCGGCGGGCCCCACGCCGAAGCCAACCCGCTCGGTACGTGGTAGGTCGGGGGCCGGTAGGGTCGGAGGGGGGTAGGGGGGTCGAATCTCTGGTGCCTGCGCACCGGGACCGATTCTCGCCCCGTCGTGCGCGCCGCCGCAGGTTTTGGTTTTGCCCCTGGGTAGGGGACAAGGAGATCGGGAATGCCGCCGGAAAAGATCCTCAACGACATGACGGAGCCCGAGCTGAGGGACCTCATGAGCCGTTTGGGACGAGCGATCCACGACCGCTTGCCACCCGGGACGGGGTTTCTGCTGCTCGCGACGTCCTTGGGCGCTGGCGGCGTGGCTCAGTACATCTCCAACGTGCAGCGCGACAGCGCGATCGGGTTGATGCGCGAGACCATCGCGCGATGGGAGGCCGGCGACGTCGTGCCGAGGGTCCTCGAGTTCGTGACCACGCGGGCCGACGGGATCGTCGGGGACTCCCAGGATAAGCGGTTCACCTATGTTCGAGATCCCGACGACCCGAACGTGCTCATCGAGATCGACTGGCGCGCGCTGAGGCTGGCCAACCGTCGCTTCGGTACGCTGCTGCGCGCGAGGCCATAGCGTGGATGGGCGCCGATAGGCTTGTGCATGGGCCGCCGCGGACCACCCCCGAAGCCGACAGTCTTGAAGCTCGTCGCGGGCAACCCGGGCAAGCGCGCGCTCAACCGCGCTGAGCCCGTCCCGCCGGCGGGCGAACCGGAGGCGCCCGACTTCCTGGACGCCGACGCCCGCGCGGTATGGGATCGGCTGGTCCCGCGCCTGGCCAAGATCGGCCTGGCTCGCACCATCGACGGTCTGGCGCTCGGGCGGTACTGCTCGCTGTTCGTGCTCTGGCGCCGCGCCGTGGACTTCGTCCGTGCCAACGGCTCGACCTATCCCGTGCGCGGCGAGGCCTCGGGGACCGCGCCCGGGCGGATCCTGTACTTCCGCGAGTTTCCCCAGGCGA
This sequence comes from uncultured Phycisphaeraceae bacterium, assembly GCA_964459825.1. GTDB lineage: Bacteria > Planctomycetota > Phycisphaerae > Phycisphaerales > UBA1924 > CAYWOF01. Next base: position 10,946 of record CAYWOF010000019.1, read on the forward strand.
GCGAGCTGCGAAAACTCCACATGCAGCTGCTGGCCGTCGAGCGCGAGTTCGGCCTGACGCCGGCGGCCCGCACGCGGATCAATGTCGAGGCGGAGCGGTCCGCCAAGGGCGACGTCAATGAGCTCAAGCGCAAGTTCTTCGCGTCGGGCGGCGCGAGCGCGTAAGCGCACCGGGCCCTCGCCGTACTACTTCGACGAGACCGCGGCCGCGCGCGTCACGCAGTTCTTCGAGCTCTTCCTGGTGCACAGCAAGGGCGAGTGGGCCGGGCAGCCCTTCAGGCTCGAGGCGTGGCAGGCCAGGATCATCCGCCAGGCCTTCGGCTGGAAGCGCCGGTCCGACCACCTCCGCCGCTACCGCACGCTCTACATCCGCGTGCCGAAGAAGAACGGCAAGTCGACCCTCGCCGCCGGCATCGCCTGCTACCTGACGTTCGCGGACGGCGAGCCGGGCGCCGAGGTCTACGGCATCGCCAACGACAAGATGCAGGCCAAGATCGTCTTCGGCGAGGCGGTGCGGATGGTCCGGGCGTGCCCGGAGCTCCGGGACATGTGCCAGATCTACAAGGAGGCCATCGTCGTCCCCGATACCATGGCCTCCTACCAGGCCCTCTCCAGCGAGTCCGGGAACAAGGACGGGCTGAACACCCACGGCCTGGTCGTCGACGAGCTGCACGAGTTCACGGACCGGAAGCTGTGGGGGACGCTGATGACAGCGATGGCCTCGCGCCGCCCGCCCATGGCCGTGGTGTGCACCACCGCCGGCGTCGGCCGGCACACCCTGTACGCCGAGGTCGACGGGCACGCCCAGAAGGTGGCCGACGGGACCGTCCAGGACGACTCGTTCCTGCCCGTGCTGTTCGGGGCGCCCACGGACGCCGACTGGCACTCGCCCCGGACGTGGCGGTCGGCCAACCCCAACTACGGGATCTCCGTCAAGCCCGAGTTCCTCGAGGAGCAGCACCGGAAGGCCGTGCTGATGCCCGGCTACGAGAACTCCTTCAAGCGGTACCACCTGAACATCGACACGGAGCAGGACGTGCGCTGGCTCTCGATGGACGCGTGGGATCGGTGCGGTGAGCCCATCGAGGAGGCCGCGCTGGCGGGGGCCGAGTGCTATGTCGGCCTCGACCTCTCCAGCCGGAAGGACATCACCGCGAGCGTCGCGGTCTTCCCCCGCGACAACGGGGAGTACTGGGCCCTGGCCCGGTTCTACGTGCCCGCGGAGGCCCTGGCCGAGCGCGAGAAGCGCGACGACGTCCCCTACGCGCGATGGGTGGAGCAGGGTCTCATGTGCGCGACTCCCGGGAACGTGATCGACTACTCGTTCATCCGGGCGGACCTGGAGCGCTGGGCCAAGGCCCACGACGTCCGCGAGATCGCCTACGACCCGTGGGGCGCCACGCAGCTGGCCCTGCAGCTCCAGGACGATGGCATGACCTGCGTCGAGCACCGGCAGGGTTTCAAGTCGATGTCGGAGCCCGCCAAGAAGCTCGAGGAGCTGATGCTCGGGCGGAAGCTCCGCCACGGGGGCAACCCGGTGCTGCGGTGGATGGCCGGCAACGCCGCGGTCGAAGTCGACGCCGCGGAGAACATCAAGCCCTCCAAGAAGCGGTCCACGGCGCGCATCGACGGCGTCGTGGCGCTGTGCATGGGGCTCGGCCGTGCTACGCTCAACCGGCAGAAACCCTCGGTCTACGACTCGCGTGGACTCATCGTGCTAGGGGGCGCATAGGCATGGACGCGATCGCCGACTCCCTCTCCGTTGCCGGGCTGCTCCTGGTCGGGGCCGGTACCTGGCTGATCTGGCCCCCGGCCTCCCTCATCGTCGTCGGCGCGCTACTGATCGTCGCGAGCGCCCGGCTGGCCGGGCCGCGCCAGGCGGTGCGGCGGCCGGCCGATGGAGGCAAGGCATGGGGCTGATGCGCGCGATTGTCGAGCCCCGGGCGCGGGTCATCGGATCCGACCAGGTCGGCAACGAGGGGGGCTGGTGGGCCAAGATCCTCGGCGGAAAGCAGGTCGCCGGCGTCAACGTCACCGAGTGGACCGCCCTCAACCTCAGCACCGTGTGGTCGTGCGTGTCCGCGATCGCCGGGGACGTCGCCAAGCTCCCCCTGCACATCTACCGGCGGCTGGACCCCGCGGGACGCGAGCGGGCCATCAAGCACCCGGCGTACCCCCTGCTCCTGCAGGCCCCGAACCCCGAGATGACCGCGTTCTCGGTGCGCGAGACGCTGGCCTCGCACGTGCTGCTGTGGGGCAATGGCTACGCGGAGATCGAGCGTCGGCGCGACGGCCGTCCGCTCTACCTGTGGCCCCTGCGCCCCGATCGGGTGAGCGTCGAGCGATCGACCAAGACCGGGGCGCTCATCTACGAATACCTCGAGGAGTCGGGGCGCCGCATCGTCATCCCGCCCGAGGACGTCCTGCACATCCACGGGCTCGGGTTCGACGGGGTGCTCGGCTACTCGGTCGTCCGTGCCGCGCGGTGGTCCCTGGCCGGGGCCATGGCCGCCGACCGGTTCGCGGCCAACGTCTTCGGGAACAACGCGCTGCCCGCGGCGGTGCTGAGCCACCCGGGCACGCTCCGGCCGGAGACCTCGAAGCGTCTCCGCGAGAGCTGGGAGGAACAGCACAAGGGCCCGGACCAGGCCCACCGCGTGGCCATCCTCGAGGAGGGCATCAAGCTCGAGAAGCTCACCATCCCCCCGGAGGATGCGCAGTTCCTGGAGACCCGCCAGTTCTCCATCGCCGAGATCTGCCGATGGTTCCGCTTCCCACCCCACAAGGCGGGCGACCTCTCGCGCGCGACCTTCTCCAACATCGAGCAGCAGGACCTGCAGTACACGGGCGACACCCTCAT
>CAYWOF010000019.1:13814-16453 GCA_964459825.1 uncultured Phycisphaeraceae bacterium
GTGCGCATGGAGCAGGAGTTCAACCGGGCCATGCTGATGCCGGCCGAGCAGGGCGAGTACTACTACGCGCACCTGATCGACGGCGTCCTCCGCGCGGACATCAAGAGCCGGTACGACGCGTACAAGGTCGCCCGCGAGAACGGCTGGCTGTGCGCCGACGAGATCCGCGAGCGCGAGGACCTGAATCCCCTGCCCAACGGGGAGGGCCAGATCTACACCGTCCCCGTCAACATGACGACGCCCGCGAAGCTGGCGGCCGCGCCCGCGGCGCAGCCCCCGAAGGAGAAGTCGTCGGCCGCCCGCTACATTCAGGCCCACCGCGGGATCCTCGAGCAAGCCTACGAGCAGCTGCTGAGGGTCGAACAGGACAAGGCCCGGCGCGCCGCGAAGGCGGGCGAGGCCGGGGCCTGGTCCAGGGCGTTCTACCCCGCGCACCTGGACCACGTCCGGGGCGCCCTGTTCCCGGCCGTCGAGTCGATCGCCCGGTGCGCGGGCACAGAGGCCCACATCGCCGGCGTCGCCGGGGTGGTCCGCCAGCTCGCCGAGGCGCACTGCCAGCGCTCGCGCGACGACCTGGCGGCGGAGGACCACGAGGCGCGTGTGTCCGCCTGGACCCAGACCCGGCCTGCGGCCGCGGCCGCGGAGGCGATCGAGACCCTGGGCCGCTGGCTCGGGAAGGAGTGATCCATGGACGAGACGATCCACCGCCGCATCTTCCAAGCGACCGAGCTCCGCGTGGCCGGCGAGGGCGCCAAGCGGATGATCGCAGGGCACGCGGCCGTCTACGACGTCGAGAGCGACCCCATCGGGGGATGGTTCATCGAGATCGTGCGCCCGGGGGCTTTCACCAACACCCTCAAGACCGCGGACGTCCGCTGCCTGTTCAACCACGACCAGAACCAGGTCCTCGGGCGGTCGGCCGCCAAGACCCTGCGGCTCTTCGACGAGACCAAGGGCCTGCGCATCGAGTGCGACCCGCCCGATACCACCAACGCGGGCGACGTCCTGAAGCTCATCGCGCGGGGGGACGTGACGCAGATGAGCTTCAGCTTCCGCACCCTGAAGGACCGGTGGACCTTTGCCCACGAGCCCGGCAAGCTCGATGTCCGCGAGCTGCTGGAGGTCGAGCTCTTCGATGTGGCGCCGGTGACCTTCCCGGCGTACCCGCAGACCGACGTCGGCCTGCGCGGCCAGGCGGTGCTCAAGGCCGTGTGGGAGGAGGCGCGGCGGGCGCACGCCGTGGCGTCGCGCTCCCGGGCCCGGGCCGCGGAGCTGGCCCTGGCAGAGGCGGAATCGTGATCGGCAGCTCCTTCGAACCTCGGCCCGTCTTCGGCGGACGGGCCGGGGGTTGGGCTTGACGCGGGCCCGGCGCGCGTCAAGCATGATGCAACCTGACGGCGGGCGCTGAGCCCCGGGCCCTTGTCGGCCCGGCCCCGAGCAGCCCGCGGCAGTGATCCCCAGAGCCCTTGTGGCGGCCAGGATCGCTCGACACGGAACTTTCCCGTGCCGGCGGTCATCCCCAGCGGTCTCCTCCGGCACGCACGGAGGCGACCCATGACGCTGCAGGAGAAGCGGGCCAAGCGGGCGAAGGCGATCGCGGACGCGCGGGCCATCACCGATCGCGCCGCGAAGGACCCCAAGGGCAAGCGCGACCTCACGGCCGAGGAGGCCCAGCAGGTCGACCAGTTCCTGGACGAGGCCCGATCGCTCAAGGGCGAGATCGAGTCCGAGGAGCGGCGCGACCGCCGGCACAAGGAACTCGAGGACGCCGAGCGCGAGCTCCAGGAGTCCAACGGACGCAGGGCCGAGGCGACCGACCCGCGGCAGGGGCGGCGGGCGGGCGAGGCGACGGGCCGCGAGGCCGGCGAGCGCGAGCCACGGGAAATGACCTGGCGGTTCGGGCTCATGCGGTCGGAGCGCCGCGTCAGTCTCCGGGGCCCCACGATCACGCCCGAGTACCGCGACGCCTACGCCCGGTTCCTGGTCAATGGCCAGGTGAGCGGGCTGATGTCCACCGAGCAGCGCGACCTGCAGGCCGACCTCGACCCCGAGGGCGGGTACCTCGTGGCGCCCATGCAGATGGCCGCCGGCCTGCTCAAGTTCCTGGACGAGCAGGTGCACATCCGCCAGGTCGCCACCGTGCGGCCCGTCACGGCGGCGCAGAGCCTCGGCATCGTCTCCCTCGACGCCGACCCCGACGACGGGGAGTGGACGGGCGAGCTGGCCGTCGGATCGGCCGACACGGCGATGAAGTTCGGGCGGCGCGAGCTCAACCCGACGCTGTGCTCCAAGGAGGTCAAGATCTCGCAGAAGCTCCTCCGCCTCAGCCCCGAGGTGGAGAACCTCGTCATGGAGCGCCTGGGCTACAAGTTCGCGGTCACGATGGAGAAGCAGTTCCTGACCGGCGACGGCGCCGGCAAGCCCCTGGGCGTGTTCGTGGCCTCGGCGGCGGGGATCTCGACGGCCCGTGACGTTTCGACCGGCAATACGACCACCGCCATCACGGCGGACGGCCTGATCCGGGCGAAGATGGCCCTCAAGGCCGGCTACCGCAGGCGGTCCCGGTGGCTCTTCCACCGCGACGCCGTCACGAACATCATGCTGCTCAAGGACGGCAACGGGCAGTACATCTGGCGCCA
>CAYWOF010000020.1:0-16415 GCA_964459825.1 uncultured Phycisphaeraceae bacterium
CGCAGTCGGCGTAGGGGTCGCCGAGGGCGAACTTCGTCTGGAAGCAGATGTAGTCCTGCACGTTGAGCGTGCCGGAGGCATCGCAGTCGGCGTAGCAGGACTCGGGCGTGATGGCGGCGACGAGGCCGTAGGCCGCGTCGATGGCCGGGGTGGGGGGGTAGGCGTCCTGGACGATCTCGCGCCCGATGATCTCGAGGGTCCAGAGGCCGGGCGCCGGGTCGGGGAGGAAGACGTTCTCGATCGGGTCGATGGCGTTGGGGACGCCGCCGGGGGCGGACCAGATGGACTGCCAGAGGCCGACGTTGCCCCAGTACTCGACGCCGGTCGGGGAGGTGACGTGGAGGTCGAGGTCGTTGATGCGGTCGATGGCGGCCGCGGGGTTGCCGGCGCGATCGGTGTAGACCATGGTGATGCGGAGGGCGGCGGCGCCGGCGGGAACGTCGAAGGCGTGCTGGCGCGCCTGGCCCTGCGTGAGGGGCTGGTCGGCGTTGACGATCAGGGCGTTCTGGCGCGAGTGGTACAGGTTGCGGACGTCGGGCATGCCCCAGCCCTGCTTGGCGCGGGTGATGGTGGCGTTGGGCCCGCCCTGGTTCCAGTCGTAGGGGGCCGCGCTGTTGATGGCCAGGGCGCGGATGGTGGCCAGAGCGGGGCGGTCGTCGAAGACGGACTTGCCGCCCCCGAAGCCGGAGAAGACCTGGTCGTGCCACATCTGGAACATGAGGCCCATGTAGCCGGCGACGATGGGGGTCGAGGCGCTGTCGCCCCCGAACTGGGCGTAGGCCGAGTTGCTGGCGTCGGAGATCGTGTACACCGAGTCGTAGATGTGGCAGAGGTCGGGCTTGATCCGCCCATCCTGCGCCGGGCCGTAGGCGGAGCCGGCGGCGGAATCGTCCGCTTTCGTGAGCGTGTTGTAATGGTTGATGCCGCTGACGGTGATGACGTTCTTGGACCAGGCCTGCGGGCGGGCCAGCTGGTTCCCCGTGTTGCTGATGGTCTGCGTGATCAGGAAGTCGTAGGTCCAGGTGATGTCATCCAGCGCGGCCGAGATCGTGGTGTATTGAGCGACTTGGGGGCTGCCGATGGAGGAGGTCTGGAAGACGGCGCGGTAGGGACCGGTGGGATCGACGAGCTGGGCGGTGTGCTGGCCGCGCGAGACGGTGCCGCCGAAGTCCTGGAGCGTGGTGTAGGCGGCGAAGATGCCCTGGCCCGGCGTGGGGAGCATGCCGGTGGCCTGCGGATCGCCGGTGCCATCGCCGAAGACGATGCCGTAGACGGCGGTGCCGTGAAACTGGCTCGAGCCGTTGGGCCCGTGGAGGAGCGGCGGCGGGTTCTGGATGGCCTGGTGGGTCGTGCGCAGGCCGGTGTCGAGGACCTCGGCGCGGACATTCTGGCCGGTGAAGCCGAGGGAGGAGAGGAAGGGGTGGGCGTGCCCGAGCTGGCGGGCGATGTCCATGTCGAGGCCGGCGGGTCCGTGGGGGTCGACGAAGTTGAGGTCGTCGGAGCGGACGATGGTGGCGAGCTGCGCCGGGGTCATGGCGGCGATGACGAGGCGGCCGCCGACTCCCGTGACGTGCGCGCCGGCGGCCACCAAGGCGTGGGCGATTCGGGCCGCGCCGGGCTCGTCGAAGGCCTCGAGGGCGTACAGGTCGAAGCCGGATGGCGCGCGGGCGTTGGGCGCGAGCAGGCGCGGGAGGAGCGAGGCGTCCAGGCGATAGGCGGGGTGGTAGGGGCCGACCCAGCGGACGCCGGCGATCGCCGCGAGCGCGCGGCGGAGCGCGGGATCGGCCACGACGACGACGGTGTGGTCGGGGAGGAAGTGGACGATGCGCGCTCCGCCTCCGCCGGCGGCGGCGATCGCCGCGCGCTGCGCGTCGGTGGGTGGCGCGGCGAACTGGACGAGCACGATGTGGCCCGAGCCGGTGTCGGCGAGCGCTGCCGGGACGGCGGGAGGGCCGGCGAGGGGATCGAACGAGGCGTAGCGGAGGCGGACTTGGGGCTCGGCCACGGCGGAGCACACGACCGAGGCGGCCAAGCCGGCGCCGAGGAAGCGGGCGAGCATCGGCTTCATGGGTTGTCCTCCTGCCCCGCGAGAGTGGCGCAGATTATCACGAATTCGCTCTCGCTTCAACCCCGGATTCCGGCGGGACGAGCGCGGGTTGCGTCACCGAGCGCCCAGCGCGAATGCGAAGCGCCCGCCCTATTGGCGAGGGCTCACTCCTTGGCATCCGGGACGCTCCGCTTGTCGGCAAGGGCCCGATGAGGGGCGCAGCCCCGAACGTACTCAGGTTCCGGCGAATACGCTCCGGCATGGCAGAGGCGCCCGACAGCCCGGTGATCCAGCGTGGCACGGCGTGGGTGATGTTCGCCTACGACGCGGCCTTGGGGATCGACTTGGAGGAGGCGCGCCGGAGGATCCCCGATCCGGCATCGGACCGTCCGGAGAGCGGGTTGCGCCGGCGTCCGACGCCGGCGTACTTCCGGCTGCGGCCGCCGCCGCTGCGGGTGACGGAGCGGCTGGGCGGCGGGGGCGGGGGGGCGCTGACGGTCGCGGGGATCGCGGTCGATGAGCGGGTCGAGTGCGCGCTGTACGACTTCGGGGCGATCTCGATTCTGTACCGGCTGCCGATCGCGGGCCCGGTGGCGGGGCTGGGGGCGCTGGCCGAGGCGCTCTACGACAACGCGGCGCTCCTGGCCGACTCGCGCCGGCGGGTCGAGAGCCTCGTGGCGCGTCTGGGCGCGGCGCTGCGGTCGCCGGAGCTGGCGCCGGTGGTGGAGGACTACGTGGTGTACCACGCGCCGGCGTGGGATGGGGGCGGCGCGGCCGACGGGGTGATCGAGCGGGGGCGGCGGGCGATGGCGCAGGTGCTGCGGGCCGAGGCCGAGCCGCTCTCGGAGCAGGAGGTGGCCGATGCGCTGGCCTGCCGCGTCTCCTACGGCGAGCGGGATGCGGTGGTGATCGACTGGAACGCGGCGATGCTGCTGGGGCCGGAGGCGGAGGATGTGCTGGGGGTGCTGGAGTTCGCGAACATCGAGCTGCTGGAGATGCGGATTCTCGACGACCGGCTGGATGGGGCGCTGGAAGAGGCGTACGCGGGGCTGTGGCGGGGGGGGCGGGCGCACCTGTCGCCGGCGCGGAACCGGCGGGACCTGGCGCGGGTGGCCACGCTGCAGCTGGACGCGGCGATGCTCTTCGAGGGCGTGAACAACGCGTTGAAGCTCATCGGCGACCAGTACCTGGCGCGCCTCTACCGCGTGGCGGCGCAGCGCCTGCACCTGGCGGAGTGGGACGCGAGCATCCTGCGGAAGCTGCAGACGCTCGAGAGCCTGTACCAGAAGGCGTCGGACCGGCAGAGCGCCTGGCGGATGGAGATCCTGGAGTGGATCATCATCGTGCTGATCGCGGCGTCGATGGTGATTCCTTTTGTGGTGGGGAAATGACGAGCCCCGAGCGCAAAGAACCCCGAGCGTGAGCGAGCGGGCCGGACTGCGGTGGCCCCCGCGAGCGCCGTGCCTGCGTGCCGAACTTGGGGCGCCACCCGATCGGACAGCGCATCTCCAGCGGTTCGCCCTGCTCATGGAGGACGTAGTGGATGGCCTGGGCCCGCGAGTGTTCCGTGCTCAGGTATCGGGTGCTGCCGTGGTACGCCCAGGGGTTGATCCCGAGGGCCAGGACGCGTGCCTCGCGCATGCGGCGTGTCGCGTACGCTTTGAAGTCGTTCATGACGCGCTCCGGCGTGTGAGGCGCGAACACGACCGAGTGGACGTGGGTGGTGCGCGCGTGGACCGCGTGCAGGTGCCACCGACGGTGCGCGCACACCTCTCGGATCGTCGCGTCCACGACGAACCGCTGCTCGGCGTTCAGTTCGACCGGAGGGCACCGGAGCGTGCCCATCTCGCGCCTTTGTCGTGAAGGGTCGGGTGCCATCATGGGTGTGCACGGCACGTTGTGCTCGCGATCGACCGAGCCCCGATCGTCGCCGTGGAGCCAAGTGCCGTACGTCCGAAAGGAGATGAGGTAGCCGAGGCACGTCACACCATGGATGGTACGAGGGCGCGCCGCGTGTTCGTCGGCCGTTGGTTGCGTTCAAGTTCCTCGGCGCCGGGCCACTGAGTGGGACGCGGGAGCGTTCGTCTAGGCGCGCGGTTGGCAGGGGAGCGCCTGCCCGACAGGCCCGCTCGCTTACGCTCGGGGTTCGTTGCGCTCGGGGTTCTTTGCGCTCGGGGTTCTTTGCGCTCGGGGCTCGTTACGCTGCGATGCTCAGTGCGCCCTCAGCCGCCATGGGCAGGGCGGCGATCGCGAGGGCGGTGACGTCGTCGACCTGGTGGAGCGAGCCGGCCTCGGCGTCCATGCGGGCGACGAGCTCGTCGAGGGCCCGGGAGAGCGAGCCTTGCCCCTCCTCGTCGGGCCAGGGCAGGCCGGCGAGGGTGTCGAGGTAGCAGTCGCTGGCCTTGCGCCGGGCCGCGGCGTCGAGCTGGCCGAAGGCGGTCTCGAAGCCGTCGCTGTGCAGGAGGAGGGTCTCGCCGGGCTCGAGGGTGAAGGTGAAGTCGTCGTAGCGTTCGCCGGTGAAGACGCCGAGGAGCGCGCCATCGGAGGGCACGCGCAGGAGGCGCCGGCCCTTGAGGCGCAGCGGGGGCGGATGGCCGGCGGAGGCGAGGGTGACCTCGCGCGTGCGCGCGTCGATCACGCCGTAGATGGCGGTGCTGAAGCGGGGGGAGCCGCGCTGGGAGCGGAGCAGCTCCTCGTTGAGGCGGGACATGGCCTCCCCGGGCGCGACGATGGGGCCGCCCGGGCGCGCCGGCTGGGAGAGGCGCAGGGAGCGGCTGATGACCATGGTGAGGAGCGCGGCGGGGACGCCGTGCCCGACGGCATCGGCGATGAAGAAACCGAGGCGGTGCTCGTCGAGGCGCACGAGGTCGTAGATGTCGCCGCTGACGTAGCCGGCGGGCCGGAAGAGGGCGGCGCACGCCAGGCCGCGGACCTCGGGCGGGGTCTTGGGGAGGAGCTCCTGCTGGACGGCGGCGGCGAGGTTGAGCTCATCGTGGATGCGGTCGATCTCGCCGCGGACGCCGCCGTGGTACTGCGCGGTGATGTGGATGTCGCGCCGGAGCTCGGCGATGGCGGCCTGGCGCTGGGCGAGGGCGTGGAGGTAGGCGGCGAGACGCGCGGGCGGCGCATCGGAGCGCTCGATGAAGATCCCCGCGCCGGCCAGGCGCCGGTGCGTGTCGGTGACCTCGGGGACGAGGAGGACGGCGGGCAGGTAGTGCTGCTGGAGGCGATCGACGAGCTGGCAGACGGCGATGGCGGACACCTCGGGCCCGAGGACGGCCAGGATGGGGCCCTCGGGCGCGGGGCCGGGGCCGTGCGCGGGCGCGGCCAGATCGGCGCTCAGGTCGGCGAGGGACGTGAAGCGGGCGGTGGGTGCCGGGTGCGCGGGCCAGGCGCCCCAGATCGGTCCCCACCAGCGGGCGAGCGGGTCGCCGGCGTGGTCGGAGGCGGCGACGATGACCGGGGAGGACGTGGGCGCATCCATGCGGGTTCTCGCGCGCGGGGTCGCTCGGCCGGGCCGACCGGGCGCACGGCGTCCGTACCGGCGCGAGGCGGGCCCATGGCGGTTATCGACCTACTTGACGCGGCTCTTCAGCGAGGGATCGATCGCGATCCGATCGCCCTCTCTGAGATTGAGGGAGTCGAGGGTGTTGCCCGCCAGCTCGATCGCGTAGAGCGCGGAGAACCGGGTGGGGTAGCGGGGGAGCCTGTCCTCGTACTTCTGGTTCACGCGCGTCTCGGGATCGAGGGCGACCTCGTCGGGCCCGCGCGGGGGCTCGGGCTTCATCTTGTGCATGGCGGTGATGCGCCCCGAGGCGTCGAGGAAGATGATGTCGATGGGGATGGGGCAGTCGCGCATGACGAAGCCGGTGTTCACGGCGTAGGGGAAGATGAAGAGCATCCCGCCGTCGGGCTCGATGAAGGTGCGTCCGGAGAGGCCTTTGAACCGAACCGCATCGTTCAGCGCCAGCTCGAGGTGGAAGGTCCTGCCCCCGATCTTCACGGCGGCGACATCGGCCGAGGCCTTGTCGTCGCAGGAGGGCGTGGCCGTGACGAGCACCACCATGAGGGCGGCCGCGACGAGCAGGGTCAGTGTGCCGAATCGAGCAGCCATGCGTGGTCCCTGGGGGTGAAGACGACGGACTCGCGGGACATGGTATCGACGGTGAAGCGGGCGGCGAAATCCGCGGCCGCGAGCGGCGTGGGGGGTTTCCCCGCGGGCTGGCCGTTGCCGGACCACGCGGCGAGGAGGCCGATGATCCGTTCCGAAGGGACGCCCGCGGCGCGGTAGGTGTCGAGGCGGGTGTCGCCGTGGCGTTTGGCCAGGCGCCGGCCATCGGGGCCGCGGACGAGGGGGAGGTGGAAGTACGCGGGCTCCGGGGCCAGGGCCAGGGCGCGGTAGAGGAGGAGCTGGCGCGCGGCCGAGTCGAGCAGGTCATCCCCTCGGACGATGTGGGTCACGCCCTGGCGGGCATCATCGACGACGACGGCGAGCTGATAGGCGGGGACGGCGCGGCGCGTCCAGATGAGGAAGTCGCCGATGGTGGTGCCGGGGTCGAACGACTGGGGCCCGGCGAAATGGTCGTGGAAGGCGACGGGGCCGGGAGGGGTCGCGAACCGCCAAGGGATATCGCGCGGCTCGAACTCGCGTGGCCCGAGCGGCGGGCGGAGTTCGGGCGGGAAGCGGACCTCGTGCGAGCCCTCCTGGGGAGCGGAAGCGGCCTCCTCGATCTGCGTGCGGGAGAGTTCCGACGGGTACGCCAGGCCGGCACGGGCCAAATGGCACATCGCCGCGCCGTACGGCGCCATGTCCCGGGATTGGACGATCGGGCCCGCATCCCAGTCCAGTCCGAGCCACTGGAGGGTGTCGATGAGCGCATCCGCCGCGCCGGGCTTGATCCGGGGGCCATCGAGGTCCTCGATGCGGAGCAGGATGCGCCAGCCGCGCCGGCGGGCCAGGGCCCAGTTGATCAGGAAGGTGCGGGCGTTGCCGAGGTGGAGGGCGCCGGTGGGGGACGGCGCCAGGCGCGTGGTGGGGCGTTCGGGCCGTGTTCCGGGTTCGGATCGCACGTCGGCGGGAACGGTACACTGCGCCCGTTCAGCCCGGCGGCCCACCTATTCGCGGGGGTCGCCCGGGAGCGTTCCATGGCCAGGGCGTCGCCTGCCCCGCGCCCCTCCCGCCCGTCGGAAACACCACCGGCACCACCCGCCGCGCCGGCCGTCCCGGCGAAGCTCGGCGAGCCGGAGATCCAGGCGGCCTTGGGGCGGGCGCCGGAGTGGTCGGAGGTGAGCGGGACGATCCAGCGGACGTACAGCTTCCCCGACTTCGTGGCGGCGATGAGGTTCGTGAACAGGGTGGCGGAGGCGGCCGAGAAGCGGCAGCACCATCCGGACATTCTCATCCGGTACAACAAGGTGACGCTGACGCTCTCGACGCACGATGCGGGGGGGATCACGGGGAAGGACTTTGAGCTGGCGGGGGTGGTGGATGGGCTGGTGGGAGCAAGACTCGAATCCTGAGTCGCGTCGGCCTCGCATTGATGCGAGACTACGATCGCGTGCGTGGTCCCTGGCATTGCGCTGACGCGACGGAGGCGAACAGACAATGAGCGGGCGATCGGTGTGCTTGCAGGCTCACGGGCGGGCGGCGTGGGTCACCTCGGTATTCGCGTCCGCGGTGAGTGCCCAGCCCACCATCACCAGTCTCGGCACGGGGCCCGGTGGGGCGTCGTCATACGCGCATGGCGTTGGCGCCGCGGGTTCCGTTGTCGTGGGCTACTACAACATCCCCGGGGCGGGGCGCGCCTTCCGCTGGACCGCCGCGGCGGGCATGGAGAGCCTGGGGGTCTTGCCCGGTGGGACGGATTCGGTGGCGCGCGGGGTCAGCGCCGATGGCGTGGTGATCGTGGGAGACGTCCTGTTTCCCGGTTACAGCCGTGCCTTCCGTTGGACGGCGCAAGGTGGCATGGTGGACCTTGGTGTGATCAGCGGCGGCGTGTCCCCGCGTGCGAATGCGTCGAACGCAGACGGGTCGGTAGTTGTCGGGCACTACGTTGCTTCCGGAGGGATGCGTGCGTTCCGCTGGACCGGGGTCGGCGGCATGCAGAGCCTGGGTACGCTTCCCGGGGGTGGCAGTTCCACCGCGTACGGAGTGAGCGCTGATGGATCGGTGATTGTTGGGAAGAGCAGCTCTTCGGCCGGTGACCGGGCGTTCCGATGGACCAGTAGCAGCGGCATGCAGGGTCTGGGTACGCTTCAAGGTGGGACCGCGTCGGTAGCTTGGGGCGTGAGCGCCGATGGGTCGACTGTTGTCGGCACGAACACCGGGCCGGACGGCGATCGGGCGTTCCGCTGGACTGCCGGCGGCGGAATGCAGAGCCTGGGCGTGCTGCCGGGTGGGGGTTGGTCGGACGCGACCGCCGTGAGTGGGGATGGCTCGATCGTTGTCGGGAAGGCCTCGAACTCCTCCGGTGAGCATCGCGCGATCCTGTGGGCGTCCTCGATCGGCTTGGTCGATCTCAACACCTACCTGCCCACGCTCTGTGTCGATCTGAACGGCTGGAATCTCCGTTGGGCCACCGGAGCGAGCGATGATGGCACGTCGATCGTCGGTCATGGGTTTACGCCAAGTTACCACTCATGGGTCGTGAGGGGTCTTCCCACGCCGGGGAGCCCGTTCCCGAGCATCACTCACCATCCGACGGGGCGTGCCGTCATGGCCGGCGCGGCGGCTTCGTTCTCCGTGGCCGCCAGCGGCACGGGTCCCTATGGCTACCAATGGCGCAAGGACGGCGTGAGCCTGACGAACGGTGGTGCAGTCTCGGGCGCCACATCGAGCACGCTGGTCATCAACCCCGTGAGCGCGGCGCACGGGGGGCGCTACAGCGTGGTGGTTCGGTACGGCAACTGCGCCACCACAAGCTGGTCGGCATCCCTCGCCGTCGTGAACGCGGTGGCGTCGGCCGCTCCCACGTCGATGGGTGCCTACGGGGGTGCCGTCGCCGGGATTCCCGACGTGAATGGCGATGGCAGGGGGGACTTTGCGGTCGGCGCAGTTCGTGAGCCGGGATCGGGTGGCGCGGCCCGAGCCGGTCGCGTCTACATCTACTCGGGGGCGACGCAGGCGGTGTTACGGACGCTGACATCGCCGAATCCCGAGGTGGATGGCGGCTTCGGCTCCTCGGTTTCGGGCATCCCGGACGTGAACGGAGACGGGCGTGGCGACATCGTGGTGGGCGCGCCCAACGAAGACCCGGGCGCCAGCCCGGCGGACTGCGGGCGGGCGTACATCTTCTCCGGGGCGACGGGCGCGCTGTTGCGCACCCTCCAGTCCGCCGGCCAAGAGGCCGGAGGGCACTTCGGGTGGAGCGTCGCGGGCCTGGCGGATGTGAACGGCGATGGGCGTGGGGATGTTGCGGTCGGAGCCCCGGACGACGACCCGGGCGCCAGCCCGGACTCGTGCGGGCGGGTCTACATGTACTCCGGCGCGACGGGTATGTACCTGCGGGCGCTCGCCTCGCCGATGCCGGAATGGGGGGGGCGTTTCGGGTGGGCGGTCGCGAGCGTGCCCGATGCCAACGGGGACGGTCGGGGCGATGTGGTGGTGGGCGCGCCCAACGAGGACCCGGGCGCCGCTCCGGCCGATTGCGGCCAGGGGTATGTGTACTCCGGCGCCACGGGCGCGCGGCTGTGGACGCTCGCATCGCCGGCGCCGGAGGCCAGCGGGCAGTTTGGGAGCGCCGTGTCCGGCGTGCCGGACCTCAACGGCGATGGGAAGGGTGATGTCGTGATTGGATCGCCGCGGGAGGATCCGGGGTCGAGCCCGACGGACTGCGGGCGGGCGCACGTGTACTCCGGAGCGACCGGCGCACTCGTGCGCACGCTCCAGCCGGTTGCTGCCGAGTCGGGGGGCCTCTTCGGCGCGGCCGTGGCGGGGACGTTCGATCTGGAGAACGACGGACGCGGCGACATTGCCGTGGGGGCGCCGGGCGAGGACCCCGGGAGCGCCCCGGCGGATTGCGGGCGGGTGCATGTCTACTCCGGTGCGAGCGGGGCGAGGATCATCTCGGTGGCCTCGCCGGGCCAGATGGCGGGAGGCGCGTTCGGGAGCGCCGCGGCCGGCGTGCCCGACACGAACGCCAACCACCACGCGGACCTCATCGTGGGGGGGCCGAGAGAGGCGGCCAGCGGTTCGCCGGCGCAGGCGGGGCGGGCGTACATCCTGAGGTTCTGAACGGCGCCGTGCGGAGCTATCGCAACTCGACGGACCAGTATGCCTCGTCGAGGAACGCCTTCCACGACTGGTACTTCTCGCTGCCGAGGCGCAGGGTGATGAGGGGGTTGCGCCGGGGCTTCCTGGCCGGTCGGACGAGGCGGACGCCGGCCTGCTCCGGCGTGCGGCCGCCCTTGCGCGCGTTGCACCAGAGGCAGGCGCAGACCAGGTTCTCCCACGTGTCCAGGCCCCCCTGGGCCTTGGGCTTGACGTGGTCGATGGAGAGGTCGCTGGTGGGGAAGTGCTTGCCGCAGTACTGGCACTGGTTGCGGTCGCGCGCGAAGAGGTTGCGCCGGTTGAGCTTGACGTCCTGACGCGGCAGGCGGTCGTAGCCCATCAGGCGGACGATCCGCGGCACGGCGATCTCGCACCGGACGGTGCGGACCCAGTCGTGGCGCTCGCCCTCGAGCTGGCGCTGGAGGGCGCCCATGTCGCGCCAGGTGGCGAAGTCGTAGTTGATGTAGCGCCCGCTCTCGACGCTGATCACCTCGGCGAGGTCCTTGGCGAGCAGGACGAAGGCACGCCGGGCCGAGACGACCCGGATGGCCATGTAGAGCTTGTTGAGGACCAGGACCTTGGCGTCGAGGCCGGTGCCGAAGCGCTCGACGACGGCGCCGCCGGGCCCCACGGTGAATGATCCGTCGAGGGTGTCGTCGTCCGGGCAGTGGCCGTCGTGCCGGGGGATGTTCTCGGACCGGAGCATCGGATCGCTCTCTCCTTCCCCGATCGGACCGTCCGGACGGGGGGTGGAGTCAGGCAAGGGTAGTGAACGGCCGGAGCGGATTCAATGGGGAAACCCGGTGCGGGTGCGGAAGGGCAAGCGGTTGGGCCCCCGGGGCTTAGAGCCCGGGACCGGCGATGGTGGGCTGGTCGGGATTCCAGCCGGTCGGCGGCTCGGGCCCGGCCGGGGATGGGCCGGGGCCATCGGACGCGGGCGGCGCCGGGGGCGCCGGGCCCGGGCGCGAGGGCCGGCGGATGATCCGGCCCGGCTCGGGCCCCACGACGAGGTTGAAGGGGCGCTGGAGGAGGATCTCGCCATCGCAGCGCATGACGGCCCAGTACTTGCCGGGGGCTTCGAAGCGGAGTCCCTCGATGGCCACGATCTGGTCGTGGACCTCGAGCGGGTCGGTCAGGAGGAGCGGGCCGCCGAGGTTGAAGTTGGCGTGCTCGGTGCCCTCGTGCTCGATGGTGATGCGCAGGTGGTAGGTGCCGCGCCCGTTGGTGACGGAGAACATGACGGCCAGGCGCGGGACCTGCCAGGGGAGCGCGGGCACGCGCAGGTGGGAGAGCGGGCCGATGACGATGAGCTTGTCCTGGCGCTGGTCGAGGTAGAACTCGTCGGCCACGAGCAGGGCGAGGCCGATGAGCTTCTCGGGGTTGGGGGGCATGCTCAGTGCCTGAAGTGACGGACGCCGGTCGTGAGGCAGGTGACGGCCCGGGAGGCGCAGAGGGCGAACGTGTCCGCGTCGCGTCTGGAGCCCCCGGGGTGGAGGATGGTCGTGACGCCGGCGTCGACGAGCACGGCGGGGCCATCGGGGAAGGGGAAGAAGGCGTCGCCGACCGCGACGGCGCCGCGGGCGAGGGGACCGGCCTTGGCGGCCGCGAGGCGGCAGGCGGTGACGCGATCGACCTGTCCGGAGCCGACGCCGAAGAGGCGCAGGGCGCCCGGGGCCTCCGGCGCGCCGCCGCCGATGACGATGGCGTTGCTGAGGACGTAGCGGCAGACGGTCTCGAGGAACGCGCCGGCGGCGAGGGCCGCCGGGGTGGGGGCGGGCCCGGCGGCGTGCTTCCACTGCTCGGGGGTGGCGCTGCGGATGTCGCGGTCCTGGACGAGCATGCCGCCGGGGATGGAGCGATAGTCGAGCTTGCGGGCGACGGAGGCGGGACGTTCCCCGACGGCGAGGAGGCGGACGTTAGCCCAGCGGGCCTTGAGGGCCTCGAGGGCCGCGGCGTCGAACTCCGGGGCCACCACGACCTCGAGGAAGACATCGTCGCGGCAGAGGCGCCGGGCGGCGGCCAGGTCGAGGGGGCGATTGACGGCGAGGATGCCGCCGTAGGCGGCGAGGGGGTCGCCGTTCAGGGCCAGGTCGACGGCCTGGAGGCAGGCCTCGGGGGCCGCCGGGTCGGCCAGGGCGGCGCCGCAGGGGATGGTGTGCTTGACGACACAGGCGCCGATGCGCTCCCGGTCCAGCTTGCGGAGGGCCTTGGCGAGCTCGAGGGCGGCGGCGGCGTCGGCGACGTTGTTGTAGCTCAGGGGCTTGCCGTGGAGCTGCCGGGCGTTGACGATGGTGGGGCCGGTGGAGGCGGGATCGCGGTAGAGCGCGGCATCCTGGTGCGGGTTCTCGCCGTAGCGGAGGTCTTCGGCCCGGACGTAGCCGAGGCGCAGGACCTGGGGGAAGGCCGCGGGCCCGACGCGCCCGAGGTAGCTGGCGATGGCGGCGTCGTACTCGGCGGTGCGACCGAAGGCGGCGGCGGCGAGCTCGGCGCGCAGGGGGCGCGTGGTGGACCCGGCGTGCTGGGTCAGCTCGGTCACGACGCGGTCGTAGCGGCGCGGGCTGGTGACGACGGTGACGAAGTCGAAGTTCTTGGCGGCCGAGCGGAGCATGGAGGGCCCGCCGATGTCGATCTGCTCGATGGCCTCGTCCTGGGTGACGCCCTCGCGGGCGATGGTGCGCTCGAAGGGGTAGAGGTTGATGCACACCAGATCGATGGGCCGGATGCCGTGGCGCTCCATGGCGCCGACGTGCTCCGGGTTGTCGCGCCGGGCCAGGAGCGCCCCGTGCACGGAGGGGTGCAGCGTCTTGACGCGACCGTCCATGATCTCCGGGAAGCCGGTGACCCGGTCGATGGGGGTGACGGGGATGCCGGCGTCGGCCAGGGCGCGGGCGGTGCCGCCGGTGGAGATGATCTCGACGCCGTGGGCGACGAGCGCGCGGGCGAAGGGGACGAGGTCGGTCTTGTCGCTGACGGAGAGGAGGGCGCGTCGGATGCGGACGAGGTCGGGCATGCGCGGGATATTACCCAGCGTGCCCTCGGGACGGGTCAGAACCGGGCGATGAACTTGGCGACGACGCCCGAGTTGCTCACGGCGTAGAGGTTCCCGTTCTCGAACCTGTCCAGGCGCAGGATCCGGACGCCCGGCAGCTTGACGCGGTCGAACACGTCGCCGGTCGCCGGGTCGAGCAGCGCGGCCTCGGTGCCGTTCCAGACCAGGAGGCGTCCGTGCCGGACGCCGATCACGGCGCCGTTGACGCCCGGGGCGGTCCAGACCACGTCGCCCGTGCGGGGATCGAGCGCGGTAAAGCCCGCCCCGGGGATGGAGCAGTAGAGGCGGCCGTCGTGGAGGACGGGCTGCTCGCGCAGGGGGGTGCCGGTCCGGTGGCGCCAGAGGATGGAGCCGCCGAGGGGGTTGAAGGCGTAGAGGGACTGGTCGAGCCCGGCGACGTACATGGTCTGCTCATCGGCGACGGGGTTGGTGGCCAGCCCGTCGTAGATGCGGTTGCGTCCGAGCAGGCCGCCCGAGGACGCGTCGAGGAAGACGACGTCGCCGCCCTGGGAGACGGCGCCGAGGGCGCCGCCGATGTAGACGGGATCGTGCTCGATCGCGCCGGTCACGAGGAACCCCCACTCCTTGATGCCGCCGCTGGCGCTCGAGAGGAGGTGGGACATGACCTGGCCGCCGCCGGTGCCGAAGATGAGCCGATCGCCCAGGAGCATGGGCCGGGTGGCGACGATGTGCTCGAAGGTCTGGCGGCCGACCAGGCCGGCGGTGGCGATATCGAGGATGTACACGTCCGCCTCGGAGCAGACGTAGAGGCGGTTGCCCGCGCGGGTCATGCCGACGAACTTGGTGAGGCGGCCGGAGAGCTGGTTGGAGCCCCGGTACTGGCCGGTGCTGGTCTCGAGCACCGTGACCCGGCTCCCGGCCTCCTGCACGACGACGCAGTCGTCGTAGGGCTCGAAGTAGATGATGGGCGAGCGGCCCGAGAGGGCGGGGTAGCCCACCCAGGTGAGCTGGTAGCCCAGCTTGGCGTAGTCCTCGTGGACGATGGGGAACGCGTCGCGCCGGCGCTCCGGGGAGGGGGGACGCCCCCGGGCGGGGTTGGGCGTGCCGGAGCAGCCCGAGGCGACCACGGCGACCAGAAGCGCAAGGCCGGCGCGGCCCGGAAGGCGGCGTCGGAAGGGGCCGAGTCGTCGGTGGAGCATCCGGCAGGGTCTCCGTCGCGGGGTTGGCCGTGCGGCCGGCGGCCCCGGGGGAGGGGATGCCGGGCAGGGCGGGGAAGCAGTATGAGGCGGCCGGGGGGTTCGGTCAAGCACCCATACGCCCGTTCGCTCGGATGGATGCGGGCGCGTAAGGTCTGACGTGTTCACGGGATTGGTGCAGGCGAAGGGTCGGGTGGAGACCGTGGAGACGCGGGGGGAGGGGGTGCGCCTGGTGATCCGCCCCCAGGGGTGGGAGCACCGGGTGGCCCCGTCGCGTAGGGGCGACTCGATCTGCGTGTCCGGGTGCTGCCTGACGGTGGCGGAAGCCCCGGCGCGCACCGCGGGCGCTTTGGCGTTCGACGTCGTGCCCGAGACGCTGGCCAGGACCACGCTGGGACGGTGGCGCGAGGGGACGGGGGTGAATCTGGAGCGGTCGCTGGCGGCCGGGGACCTGATGGGCGGGCACATCGTGCAGGGGCACGTGGATGGGGTCGGGGTGGTGGAGCGGGTGGAGACGGGGGCGGAGCATCGAGTGGTGGTGCGGCCCCCTGGGGAGCTGATGGAGTTCGCGGTGCCCAAGGGGTCGGTGGGCGTGGATGGGGTGTCGCTGACGCTGGCGCGGGTGGCGCCGGGCGGGGGCGGGGGGGTGTTCGAGGTGGCGTTGATTCCGACGACGCTGCGGCTGACGACGCTGGGGGACCTGCGCGAGGGGGACGCGTGCAATCTGGAGATGGATGTGATCGCCAAGACGGTGGTGCATTGGATGAGGCACTACGGAGGGGCAGAGGGGCACAGGGGCAGAGGGGCAGAGCAGTGAGCCGCCAGTCTGGGTGCGGGCGTCGAGCGGAACCCGCGGGTTGGCCTTGCATCGATTTGCTGTTCGGCCGCTTTGCTGCTCTGCTGTTCACGCGATGCGCATCCTCGGCATTGATCCTGGCCTGCGACTGACCGGCTACGCCTGCGTGGACGGGCCGGAGCCGGGGGCGCGGCTGGTGGAGGCGGGGGTGATCCGGCTCAAGGCGCCGGGCAGGGGCATGGGGGTCGCGTCCCGGCTGGCGGAGTTGGATGACGACGTGCGCGCGGTGCTGGAGCGGCTTGGGCCCGCCGTGGTGGCGGTCGAGTCGCTCTTTGCCCACTACAAACACCCGGCCACGGCGATTGCCATGGGGCACGCGCGCGGCGTGATCCTGCTGGCGGCCCACCGGGCGGGGGCGGAGATCGTCGAGCTCAAGCCCAACGAGATCAAGAAGTTCCTGACCGGGCACGGGCACGCGAGCAAGGCGCAGGTGCAGGAGTCGGTGCGGGCAAGGCTGGGCCTCGCGGCACGCCCCAAGCCCCCGGATGTCGCGGACGCGATCGCGATCGCGCTGTGCGCGGCGTGGCGGCGCGGTTCGGCGCTGAGGGTCGGCGGAACCGCCGGGAACCCGTCCCGAGCCCCGGGTCGAGCGTAGACGATGGAGCCGGCCCTCCCGGGGGGAGGCGCACCGGGGCGCCGAGGCCACGCGGAGCACGGCGAGGCGCTGCCGTGGTGTGGAATCCGAGCCCCCGCTACCCTACAGCCCGATGGCGGAACCCCGCGACAAGCTGGCCGCGCAGGTGCTGATCGTGGAGGACGAGCCCGAGCACGCGGAGGCGATGGCGGACGCCCTGCGCAAGCCCGGGCACGTGTGCACGATCGTGGGGGGTGTGGCGGCGGCGGTCGATGAGCTCAAGGGCGGGGCGTTCGACGTGGTGGTGACGGACCTGCGGATGCCGGCGTCGGGGGGCGTGGCGGGGACGGCGCCCGACGGATCGGACGCGGGGCTGAGGGTGCTGGAGGCGGCGCGCCGGCTCCAGCCGGCGGCCGAGACGATCATGGTGACGGCCCTCGGCGATGTGCCCACGGCCCGGGCC
>CAYWOF010000021.1:0-16294 GCA_964459825.1 uncultured Phycisphaeraceae bacterium
TCCCTTCCTGCGCCCGGTCTTGCGTGTGGCCTTCTTCGCGCCCTTGCGGGCCCGCTTCTTGCCCTTCTTCTTCGCCTTCTTCGCCATGGCCTTGTCCTCCGTTGCTGCGGATCACTCCGCCGCTGCGCCCAACCTACCCGACGCGTGCCCGGGCCGCAATCCCCAGGGTCGCTTCACGCGCGGCGGGAGAATCGCTCGAACGCCGCGAGCGTCCGCGGGCTCACGTGGTGCTCGATCCCCTCCGCGTCCACGCGGGCCGTCCGCTCGTCCACGCCGAGGGCCCGCAGGAACCGCACCACCGCCTCGTGGCGCCGGCGCGACCGGGCCGCCAGGCGGCGCCCGGCCGGCGTCAGCTCGATCGGCCGGTACGGCGCCGTCGCCACCAGCCCCATCCGCTGCAGGCGCCCGACCGTGCGGCTCACCGTCACGTGGCTCACCCCGAACCGACGCGTCAGGTCCACCACCCGCGCCCGGCCCTGCAACCGCACGCAATCGTCGATCGCCTCCACGTAGTCCTCGGCCGTCTCCAGCGAGTGCGCGGCCCGCACCCGCGCGTGGGCCACCGGCCCGGCGACACCCTTCATCCCCTTGGATCTCGTCCGCGTCATGCCAGCTCCGCCACGGCCCGGAGGGCCGCCTCCACACCCGCCTCGTTGGTCCACAGCCCCGCGCTCAGCCGGGCGCAGCTCGGCTGGTAGGGCGACTCGCTCCCGACGATGCGCCCCGCGGCCAGCCGCTCGACCACCTCGACCGGGCGCATGCCCTTGACGTCGAAGCAGACGATGCCCGCCGCGAGCGAGTCGTCCATGGGTGTGTGCAGGTCGACGTGCGCCATCCCGGAAAGCCCCTCCTTGATCGCCCGGTTCAGCTCGCGGATGCGCTCCGCCACGCGGGCCTTGCCGATCTCCAGGTGGAAGCGGAAGGCCTCGTCCAGGGCCCAGCGGTGCTCGAAGCTGTGGAACCCGCCGGGGGTGAAGAGCGAGCCCCCGGACGGCGCGCCGAAGGGCGGGATCATCGGGTCCATCTGCGCCCACGCGCCCTCGCGCCCCCACCAGATGCCCGTGCCGCGCGGCCCGAACATCCACTTGTGCGTGCCGGCGACGAAGAAGTCGCACCCGAAATCGGGGAGCTTGGCCTCGACAGCCCCCAGCCCGTGCACGCCATCGACGCAGAAGAGGAGCCGGTCCTCCTCCGTCCGCCCCCCCCCCGCGCGGTTGGCGTCGGCCACGACGCGTCCGATCTCGGCCAGCGGCAGGCGCACGCCCGAGCACGAGTGGACCCAGGTGACCGCCAGCACCCGCGTGGCGGGCGTGATGGCCCCCCGGATCGCCCCGACGATCTCGTCCACGCCGGCCCGGGCCGCATCCTGGTAGAGAGCGATGCGCCGGACGGTCGCGCCCGTGCGGGCCGCGCGGAAGTCCAGGGACGTGTTGGTCGAGTAGTGGTCGTGCGTGGTCTGGAGGATCTCCTGCCCGGCCCGAAGCTTGATCCCCGCGTACATCAGGCCGAGGCCCATGGTGGTGCTGTCGGTGAGGGCGATCTCGTTGGCGCGGACGCCGAGGTACTCGGCCGCCGTGGCGAGCACCTTGCCCTCGGGGCGTTCATCGTCGTGCCGGGCCCTGACCGGATTGACGTCGAGGCGGGCGCGATGGGCCTCGATCGCCTGGCGCACGGAGCGCGGGTGCGAGGCCAGGAAGAACCCGGCCATGTGGACGAGTTTCGGGTCCAGCTCGAACTGGGCGCGGACGGATTCCCAGTCCTGGGCGTCGAACCCCTCGGGGCGGTCGGCTGGGGCGGATAGCGCGAGCGTGGGGGCGGCCAAGCCCGGAGCGCCCAGCACGCCGATCGCGCCGCCCGCCCGAACCAGGAAGTCGCGTCGCAGCATGGGCAGTCTCCTCTGGAGTCACACCAGCATACGGCCGAGGGCGCGCCCGAGCCGCGACGGCCCCCCACCAGGAACAGCACGCGCCGGCGAACTGGCGTCGATCGCGTGCCCATGAACACCATCCACAACCGGGTCGCGTGGGCCCTGATCCTGTGTGCCGGGGCCAGCGGGAGCGCCCGCGCGGAGCGGCAATCGAGCGCAGCCATGGAACCGCGGCTCCCGGGTGTGCGCCGTTCCAAGCCGCCATCGCCGGGGGGGGGACGGTATCACGGGGCCGGGGCCCTCGCCACGGGCGCGCGGGCGCTTGCGGGCGCCCGCCGCGGGCCGTACCGTGCCCGCCGGATGCTGACGCTGTCGGGGCTGCGCAAGGTCTTCGGCACGGCGGTCGCGGTGGACGACCTCTCGCTGGCGCTGCGCCCGGGCGAGGTCTTCGGCCTGCTCGGGCCCAACGGCGCGGGCAAGACCACCACCATCTCGATGGCCCTCGGCCTGCTCCGCCCGGATTCGGGGTCGGTCGAGCTGGCCGGCGCGGGCGACCCGCGCGAGGCGCGGGTGCGGCGCCGGCTGGGCGTGGCGCCCCAGGCGCTGGCGCTCTACGACGAGCTCACGGGGCGCGAGAACATCGAGTTCTTCGGGCGGCTTTATGGGCTGCGCGGGAAGGACCTGCGTGCCCGGGCCGATGCGCTGCTCGATCGGGTGGGCCTGGCCGACAGGGCACGCCGGCGGGTGAGGACCTACTCGGGCGGGATGAAGCGCCGGCTCAACATCGCCGTGGGCCTGGTGCACGAGCCCGACGTGCTCATGCTCGACGAGCCGACGGCCGGCGTGGACCCGCAGTCGCGCGGTTCCATCCTCGACCTGGTCCGGACGCTCCGGGACCGCGGGCGGACGATCGTCTACACGACCCACTACATGGAGGAGGCCCAGCGCCTGTGCGATCGCGTCGCGATCATGGACCGGGGGCGTCTGCTGGCGCTCGACACGGTCGAGGGGCTGCTCGGCGCCCACGGGGGCGCGAGCGTGGTGGTGGTGGAGGACGGCGCGGGCGAGCGCCGCGTGGAGACCCGCGACCCGATGGGCGAGCTGGCGCGCCTGCTGAGCGCCGGGCGCGCCGGCGAGCCCGGGCCACGCTCGATCCGCGTCGAGCGCCCGGACCTCGAGTCGGTCTTCCTCGCCCTCACCGGAAGGAGCCTGCGCGACTGATGGGACCGATCCTCGCCCTGGCGATGAAGGACCTGCGCCTGCTCCTCCGGGATCGGGCCGGCTTCTTCTTCACCCTCGTGTTCCCGCTGCTCATGGCCGTCTTCTTCGGCACGATCTTCTCGCCCGGCGGCGGCGGAGGGAGCGACATCCGCCTCGCGGTGGTGGACGAGGACGGGACCGCCGAATCCCGGGAGTTCATCGCGGACCTGTCCCGGGGCCAGGGCTTCGCGGTGCGCCCGGTCGCGACCCGCGAGGAGGCCCAGCGCCTGGTGCGCTCCGGCGAGCTCGCGGGGTTCGTCGCGGTGGCGAGCGGCTTCGGCCAGGCCAGCCGGCGCATCTTCTGGGGCGAGCCCATGGAGCTCATCGTCGGCGTTGATCCCTCGCGCGCCGCCGAGAAGGGGATGATCGAGGGCAAGCTCACGGCGCTGGCGTACCAGCGGATGGCCGCGCTCTTCTCCGATCGCGGGTTCATGCGCGACCACGCGCGCGGGGCGATCGAGGCCGCGCGGGAGGCCGAGGGCCTCAGCCCGGCCTTCCGCGCCGCGATGCTCCCGTTCCTGGGCAGCCTCGAGCGCCTCGCCGATGAACTCCCCGAGCCCGACGCGGGTGGGCCGGAGGCCGGGGCCGGCGCCTTCAACCCCGTCGCCATCGAGTCCGTGGACGTGGCGCGGGCCCGGCGCGGCCCGGCGAACGCGTACGGCATCTCGTTCCCCCAGGGCGTCCTCTGGGGCGTCATGGGGTGCGCGGCCACGTTCGGCATCTCGCTGGTCGTCGAGCGCACGCGCGGCACGCTGATGCGCCTGCGCGTCGCCCCCCTGCGCGCCCACCACGTGCTCCTGGGCAAGGGCCTGGCCTGCTTCCTGGCCACGACCGTCATCGCGGGCGCGCTGCTCGTGCTCGCCCGCCTGGCGTTCGGGGTCCGGCCCGTCGCGCCGGGGCTGCTGGTCGTCGCCGTCCTCTGCATCTCCCTCGGGTTCGTCGGGATCATGATGCTGCTCTCGGTGCTGGGGCGCACGGAGGCCGCGGCCGGGGGCATCGGCTGGGCCGTGCTCCTGGTCTGCGCGATGTTCGGCGGCGGGATGGTCCCCCTGTTCCTGATGCCGGGCTGGATGCAGACGGCCAGCTCGTTCAGCCCGGTGAAGTGGTCGATCCTGGCCCTGGAGGGGGCGATCTGGCGCGGGTTCACCCCGGCCCAGATGGTGCTGCCGTGCGGGATTCTCCTGGGAATCGGCGGCGCGGGGCTGGCGGTCGGGGCGGCGGTCTTCGTGCGATCGGGCCGGGAATAGCGCGCCCCGCCCCCCGGCATCCCGCACCGGGGACCGGGAGATCCGCGTATACATAGTGGGTCTCGGCGACCCGCGGAGAACCACCCATGGCCCGACCCCGGCTTGTCCTCGGCGCCCTCCTGCTCGCGACCGGCCTCACCGGGCTCCACGCGAAGGCGGATGAGCCGGACCCCGTCGCGCTCATGCGGGCGCTCGAGGCCAAGCTGCGCGAGGCCCGGACCCTCACCTTCGAGGCGACCAGCGCCGGCTCGGGGGCGTGGGCGGCCAAGGCCCCGGTGGTGAGCGGCCGGGTCCGGGCCGTGCGGATCGAGCAGCCGCTGGCCGGGGCCTCGCCGTGGCGGTTCATCGTCGAGGGCACGCGGCGCGACGCCGGGGCGCCCGAGGCGACCGGCTTCCGCGCCGGGTTCGACGGCGCCGTCTTCGTGGGGGTCAGCGACAAGGACCGCGTCGTCGTCAAGGCCCCCGCCGGCGAGCGGGCGCAGGTGCTCGACGCCGGCGCGGGCGGGCTGGTCAACTGGCTGGTGCGCGCCGATGAGCTCGTGACCGCCCCCTACGGCAATCCGGACGAGCTGGCCGCGGCGAGCTACCTCGGGCGCGTGCTCGTGGGCGACACGCCCTGCCACGCGGTCCGCGCCGACTACTCCGATCTGTACGGCGTCAAGGAGCTGGACGGGTACTGGTACCTGGCGGTGGACGACGGCCTGCCCCGGCGCGTCGAGCTGCACTACTACGACGACGAGACGGGGGACGGCTTCTCCACGGTCAACCTCGCGAGGCTGGAGGTCGACGGGCCGGTCGAGGAGTCCGCGCTGGCGATCACGCCGCCCGACGGGTACCGGGTGACCACGATCGAGGGCAAGCCGGCGCCCCGCCCGCGCACCCCGACGCCCCCGGGTGGGGCGCCGCCGCCGGGGCTCCCCGGTTCCCTCGCGACGGGTTCGAACGCGCCGGAGTGGACGCTCCGCGACGCGGCCGGCGTGCAGCATCGGCTGGCCGACTACAAGGGCCAGGTCGTCGTGCTGGACTTCTGGGCCACGTGGTGCAAGCCGTGCACCATGGCCATGCCCGGCGTGCAGAAGCTCCACGACGACTTCGCCAAGCGCGGCGTGCGCGTGTTCGGCGTGAACGTCAGCGACGAGGAAGGTGCGGGCCCGGCCTACATGAAGGCGAATGGCTTCACGTACGGGCTGCTCCTGCACGGCGAGGATGTCGCCCGCACCTACGGCGTCACGGGCATCCCCGTCTTCTGCATCATCGGGGGCGATGGCAAGGTGCTCGACTACGCCGTGGGCTTCAGCCCCGACAACGAGGAGCGGTTCGCCGAGGTCATCGAGGCGGAGCTCAAGAAACTCGGCCGGTAGCCGGCGCGCCGGGGCTCACGCGTCGCGGATGTCGCGCAGGGTCTTGCCCGCGGCCAGCAGCTTGGCGGCGTCGCCGGCGCTGATCGACCCCTCGGCCACGTACGCCGCGATCTCGCGGCGCGACTCCTCGTGCTGGCGCGTGCGCTGGAGCCGGGTGATCGTGCACGCGATCATGCTCACCAGCCCCAGCGTCAGCCCGCCGGCGACGGCGACGAACGCGATCTCTCCGCCATCGGACGCGAGGGTGAGGCACAGGCTCATGCGGAGGCTCCGGGATGGGAGGGGCGCCGCTTGGGCCTCTCCCAGGACTTCATGCCGGCCTCGAGGATCCGCTCGGCATCGTCGGGGGTCATGGAGCCCTCCGCGATGTAGGCGGCGATCTCGCGCCGCGATTCCTCACGCTGCCGGGTGCGATGGATGCGCGTGACGCCGCCCACGATGGTGCTGACGATGAGGAAGAGGAACACGCCGCCGACCGCGATCAGGGGCAGCTCGGCGGCGCCGGACGCGAGGGTGAGAGGGGTGCTCATGACGAGCCTCGGTTCGTATGGGGCCTGGGCTTCTCCCACGCCCGCATGCCGGCCTCGAGGATCCGCTCGGCATCGTCGGGGGTCATGGAGCCCTCGGCGATGTAGGCGGCGATCTCGCGCCGCGACTGCTCGCGCGCCCGGGTCCGCAGGATGCCGTGCAGGACGCCGCCGATGATGGCCGTCAGGGCCACGAGGATGCCCCCGCCGATGGCGATGATCGGGATGACATCGCCGGGCGCGATCTCGGTGGCCAGGGTGAGTGCGGACATGGGAAGCCTCCCGGGACTCAGGAGCAGCAGCTCTTCTTCGCCTCGCCGGCCGCCATCAGCCGCTCCCCCTGCTCCGGGGTCATCGACCCCTCGGCGATGTACGCCGCGATCTCCCGGCGCGTGTGCTCCCGGTTGCTCGAGCGCACCATCGCCTTCACCGACGTGAAGATGATCGCGACGACCGCGATCGCTCCGCCGATCACCGGGATCAGCACATCGTCCTTCAGGATCATGTGGGCGGTCTCGGGGTCCATGGGCGATTCCTCCGCGTCGGACTGGTTGGGAGTTGATCCCCGGGCGTTTCACCCCAAGTCTACCCGGGCCCGGCCCGCTTCCAGCGCGAGATCGGCCAACGATCGGGGCGACGGATGGTCCTGACCGCGAACGAACGCGCGCTGGTGGAGGGGATGCTCGAGGCCTATCGGGCCGGGTGCTTCCCCATGGGCGAGCCCGCCACGCGGACACGACCCGAACGCATCGGCTGGTTCAGCCCGGACCCGCGCGCGGTCATCCCGCTCGAGCCGGGCGGGTTGCGGGTCTCCCGCTCGCTCCGGCAGCGGGTGCGGTCCGGGCGGTTCACCATCACCGCCGATGGCGCGTTCGGCCGGGTCATCCGGGCGTGCGCGGCCCCGCGCCCCCGCGAGCGGAGGTCCTGGATCACGCCCACCATCATCGAGGCCTACACCGTCCTCCATCGCGCCGGGCACGCGCACTCGGTGGAGGCGTGGGTGCGGGATGACGAGGCGTCGGGGGAGGATAAGGAGACCAGGGGAGAGAGTGACGAGGTGAGCAAAGGCACCGTGTCACCGTGTCACCTTGTCACCGTGTCATCGGGTCACCGCCTCGTCGGCGGCCTCTACGGCGTCCACATCGGCGGCGCGTTCTTCGGCGAGTCCATGTTCAGCCGCCCGGACCTCGGCGGCACGGACGCGAGCAAGGTGTGCCTGGTGCACCTGGTCGCGCACCTGCGCCGGTGCGGCTTCGCGCTCCTCGACACGCAGTTCACCAACGCCCACATCGCGAGCCTCGGATCGGTCGAGGTCCCGCGCGCCGAGTACCTCCGGCGGCTGGAACTCACCGTCGCGATGGAGGTGCGGTGGGGGACGTTGGAGAGTCAAGCGATCGGGTGGTGACCGCGGCGGAAGGCATCTCCCGGTTGCCGGGTCGGAGCGCCGTGCGCCCAGGCCGCAACCCCGAAAAGGGCGCCGGCCAACGCGCTCGGCGCGCAGGTCAAGGTCCAAGAAAAGGAAATGGAGGTGCCCCCTCCCCGTATCTTGTTGTTTCTTATTTCTTGGATCTTGGTCCACCGACAAAATCCGTGACGGATCGTAAAATTTCTTTCCCCTGCGGCGCCACGACTTAGCGAATGTTGGTCGCTCCTTGTCCACGCCTTTCCGCGCCGGGAGCCGCTCGCGCGGGGATAATAGGTAGAGGGACCGCGCGTTCTGGCGAACCGCCCGCGCCCGGGAGGGGGGGGGAGGGTGGGGGAAGGTCTGTCCGGAGGGCGCCGGCTCGCCACGAGCTCATGCGGCGTTGCCCTTCGCCAAGATCACCGCCGGGCGGGTGTGCAACCGGGCCTTCAGCCAACCGCGCCGACGCCTCCGGGGGACCGCCGCGAGCAGGACGAGCGTGGTCGCCGGTGTGGGGATCGTCGCGACCCAACCTTCATGGGTGGTGGTTCCTACGTGGATGCTGTCGCCGCCGAAAGTTCTGCCATCCGCCGAGACGGCAAAGACCTGGGTCAGCCAGAGGTCGGGCGGAGGCGTGACGCCGTGCAGGGCCAGAAAGTCCCTGAGGTCGAGGAGGCCGGTAGCGGGCGTCCACACGAACGCCTGGGGCCCGTTGCTGTAGTAAGTGCCGGCCACGACGTTGCCGTCATCGCTGACCGCCCAGGCGTGGCTGTGGCCGTTGGGAACTGTGACGGCCAGGTCTTCTACGCCGGCCGGCGTCCACCGAACCGCATGCGAAGGGCCGCCCAGCACGTGGGAGGCGCCGACGATCACCGAACCGTCCGCGTTCGCGGCCCGCGCATTGGAACCGCTGGAGCCGGGACCGCCCAGGTCCGGCAACGCGACCATGCCTCCGCCCTCGGTCCACTCGAAGGCCTTGGGGAAGTAGGCGCCGCTCACGCCGACGACTGTGGACCCATCCCGGCTGATCCCATAGGCGGTGCTGATGTGCTCAGACGAGAGATACCCGAGCCCTTGAATGCCCGTGGTCGGGGTCCAGCGAAACGCCTGGCCGCCATACCAGTATTCGTCCGCGCCCCACCCAACGACCGCCTGGCCGTTTCCGCTGATGCCGTAGGCGTAGTGCCAGGGAATACCCCAACGACCCGAGGTCCTCCAACGGCCCATTGCCGATGCGTCTGTATGCGCGCTCCTGATGAACCCACGGGGGTTGCCAGGTCTCCATGATTCCCGCAATGGCACTCCCATCCCAGCTCATACCGGTCACCGGTGTGGCCCCAGGCATCCCCGGCTCCAGGCCGAAGTCATAGCGCCCCCCCTCGCGCGTCCACGTGAAGCCCGGTCCCCGACTGACGGGTTGCCCGCCCACGATGCTACGCCCGGCGGCGCTCATCCCGTTGCCAGAGACGGCGTACACCGTGGACGAGGTGCTGTTGGTCGGGTGGCCGACGGTCCAGAACCCCGGAGTCTGCGCGCCGGCCACTCCGGTCAGCACGAGGGGGGCCGCGATCGCGATCCACCGATGCATCGGGATTCCTCGATCGGCAGCGTACCCACCGAGGCCATGCGTTTCAAGCTGCCACCGGCCCGCGCCGACCCCGAAGTGACCGAGGAAGACAGGGTCAATCCGCAAGATCTAAGAAACGAGAAACTCAGAGGTATGCCCCCCTTCGCGTTTCTTGGTTCTGGGATGCGCCTCGCCAGGGCCGCACCCGCAAGCCCGGAACGCGGGTTCAGCAAGTCGGAACCACCAGAAGGCCTGGACTCCTCCCTGACCGAGCCGCGAAGCGGCGGACAGCCAGTAGCCCAGCCCGCGAGGGCTGGGTGCAGGCCCAACGCCGAGCCGAGCCCCGAAGGGGCGCCAGCCCGGATTCCAGGACGTCAATCGAACTCCAGGACGTCAATCGAACACATACCGCGGGTCGTACGGCACACCGTGCCGCTCGAGGAACGCGATGTACTCCTGCGCGAACGTCATCCGCTTGTGGTGCGCGGCCTGCGTGGAGATGTACCTGCGCACCGAGGCCAGGCGCGAGGCGCTCACCCCGTACACCGCGTAGCCGGACTGCCACCCGAAGCGGGCCTTCAGCACCCCCTTGAGCCAGCGCGACGAGTTGGCCTTCATGTCGCGCACCAGATCGGCCGGCGCGACCGACGGATGCAGCGACACCAGCTGGGTGGATGTGGTCGGGCATGCCGCCCGCGGCCAGCAGCACGCAGCGCGCGTCGCGCGCGATGCCGCCGAGATACGAGCACGGGCGCGGCAGCACCTCCGGCGCGATGAGATCGGCGCGTCCCTTCGTTCCGTAGATGATGTGGAGCGGGATGTTCGAATGGGTCTGGGGCATGGCGGAGGATACATGGAGCCAGGGACAGGATGCGCTCCGCGTTGGTTCCACAAGGGCTGGCGCCCCGTCGGGGCTCGGCCCCGGCGCGCGACGCGACCCAGCCCTCGCGGGCTGGGCTACTGGCTGTCCGCCGCTACGCGGCTCGGGACGATTCCACGAACGGGGCACCCCGGGCTTGCAGAAGCGGCCCGGGCGACGGATGCACCTCGAGATCCAGGAAACCAAGAAAGGGGCTGTTCCCGGAGTTTCCTGTTTCTTGGACCTTGGTCTTCAGCGGGCGTCCGGCGCCTGTCCCTCTGGGCCTTCATGCCTTCGGACCCTGTCCCCCTGTGCCCTGTGGTCCTGTGCTCTGTGCCCTGTGCTGTGTGCCATGTGCTCCGTGCCCTGTGCTCCACCCCTTCGCGCGGGACGACATGGGCGCGTAGTCGCACACCGGCGCCGCAATGGCACCGGCCCGGCGGCCGGGTCACGGCGCCAGCGTCTTGCTGAGGATCGCGCTGCGGTAGTTGGTGTACGGCCACTGCCAGTGCTCGATGAGCCGGTAGCCGCGCCGGAGGTAGTAGTCGTAGAGCTTGCGGTCCGGCTCGGCCATGGAGAGGGCCAGCTCGCGGGCGCCGTTGCCGATCGCCTCGCGCTCGCAGGTCTCGAGGAGCATCGCGCCGATCCCGTGCCCCTGCAGGTCGGGATCGACCGCGAACTGCGAGAAGTAGTCCACATCCTTGCGCTGGAACCAGGGCGGACCCTTGGCGTCCTCGACCTCGTGGAAGAGGATCACGCCCGCGATCCGCTCGCGCCCCCCGCCCGGCAGCACCGCCAGGTAGCACTCGCCGCTGGCGCAGCGCTTCCGCGTGGTCTCGTCGTCCTGGCGCCCCGCCAGCGGGCGCAGGCCCATCTCCACCTGGGGCCGGTACGCCCGGTGGAGCAGGGCGGTGATCTCGGGGATCGAGTCGGTGGACTCGAGCAGGCGAACCCGGGCCCGGGGCTCGCCGCGCGGCGCGCCCGCGGCGGGCGCCGGAACGGCAGGCGTCGTCTTCATCGGGGTGAACTGTAGACTGTCGGACGATGTCGGCACGCCCAGCTCATTCGGCGGCAGGCCCCCCGGGTTCCGCGCCCGCGTCCCGCCCCGTCGCGCCCGTTCCCCTCACGGGCGTGCTCCCCGTGCGGGTCCGCTACTGCGAGTGCGACTCGATGGGAGTGGCCCACCACGCGGCCTACGCCCCGTGGCTGGAGATGGCCCGGACCGAGATGCTGCGCGCCGCGGGCGTCACCTACGCGCAGATGGAGGCCTCGGGCGTCTACCTCGTGGTCGCCCGCATGGAGATCAGCTACCGGCGTCCGGTCCGCTACGACGACATCGTGGAGGTGCGCACCCGCGTGACCGGCGGCGGGCGCGTCAAGATCGAGCACGAGTACGAGCTGCTCCTGGCGGAGGATGGCCAGGGCCCGGCGCGCGAGGGCGAGCAGCGCAGGCCTCCCGGCGCGCTCCTGTCGACGGCCCGCACCGTGCTCGTCTGCGTCGATCGCCTGGGGCGGGTGCGCGCCCTGCCGGAGTGGCTCACGCCGCCGACCTGAGCGGGTCGGAGGCCGGTCACCCGAGCTCCTCGATCGCGCGCGAGACCGTGCCCACGGGGACGACCTCCAGGCCCGCGGGGGCCCGGGCGTCCGGCTCGCGCGCCGCGGGCACCACCGCGCGGGTGTAGCCGAGCCGGGCCGCCTCGCGCAGGCGCTGATCCTGGCTGGTCACGGGGCGGACCTCGCCGCCGAGGCCGACCTCGCCCAACGCGATCGTGCCCGGCGCCAGGGCGCGCTTGGAGTGGGCCCCGGCGATCGCCAGGAGCAGGGCCAGGTCCGCCGCGGGCTCCACGACCCGGACGCCCCCGACGGCGCTGGCGAAGACGTCGCGATCGGCCAGGCGCAGGCCGGCGTGCGCCTCGAGCACGGCGATGATCATCGCCAGGCGATTGGGATCGAGGCCCGAGCTCTTGCGCTTGGCCGCGCCGAGGAACCCGGTCGCCGTGAGGGCCTGGATCTCCACGAGCACGCAGCGCGTCCCGGCCAGCACCGGGCAGACGACCGAGCCGGGGCGCGCCCGGTCGCGCCCCTCGCCCGTTCCCAGCCGGGCCGCCACGCCCGCCCCCCCGGGCAGCTCGCGCAGGCCGGATCCGGTCATCTCGAAGACCCCGATCTCGAGCGTGGCGCCGAAGCGGTTCTTGGCCGCACGCACGATCCGCAGGGCGTGGTAGCGGTCGCCCTCGAACCAGAGCACGGCGTCCACCAGGTGCTCGAGCAGGCGCGGGCCGGCGACCTGGCCCTCCTTGGTCACGTGCCCCACCAGCACCACGGCGATCCCCGAGCGCTTGGCGATCGCCACGAGGTCCGCCCCGCACCGGCGCAGCTGGGCGATGCTCCCCGGCGCCCCGGGCACGTCCGACTCGTAGAGCATCTGCACCGAGTCGATCACCAGCACCCCCGGGACGATCTTCCGCGCCTGCTCCACGATCCGCGCCAGGTTCGTGTCCGCCAGCACGAAGAGCCCGGGGCGCGGGTCCGCGCCGGACGCGATCCCCAGGCGCGTGGCGCGCAACGCCACCTGCCCCGCCGATTCCTCGCTGCTGACATAGAGCACACGGGTGCCCCGGCCGGCCAGGGCCCCCGCGGCCTGGAGGAGCAGCGTGGACTTGCCCATGCCGGGGCTGCCCGCCACCAGCACCGCCGATCCCGGGACGATGCCGTCCCCCAGCACCCGATCGAGCTCGCCGATCCCCGTGGCCAGGCGGGGCGACTCGCGCGCCAGGCCCGCCACGTCCGCGATCGGGACCGCCTCGCTCGACGGCCCGGCCGGGACCGGGCCATCCCCCGTGCGCACGGCCTCCCAGGCCTCCACCAGCGCCACGCCGGGGTTGGCCGCCGGGGAGTCCTCCCGCTGGCCCTCGAGGGAATCCCACGCACCACAGTCGGGGCATCGCCCGAGCCAGCGGGCGTGTGCAGCGCCGCAGGCCCGGCAGACGTATACCTCCCTGGAGCGGCTCGCGCGCGTGGTCCGACGCTGGGTCACGGACCGAGCATACCGGGGCGAATCCGGCCCGTCCGAGAACCGCACCGGAGGCGCCACAACGCCCTCCAGGCAGCCCGGATCGGGCGCCGGGAGGCCGGCCCGCCCGCCCCCGGCGTGGAACCCGACCCATACCATTGCGAAGCTTGCCTCTGCCCCCCATGCCCCAGCCGGCCTCGAACGATCGTTCCCTGTCGAGGCGACGCCGCTACCTCCGGCTCTGGTGGCATCGGCGGCTCTCCCGTCGCCAGCGGTGGCTGGTCCGGTTCGTCGTCCTGACGCCGCTGCTACTGCTGCTGGCCGTCATCCTGGTGACGCGTTCGCCGCTGACCCGGCGCCTGGTCATCCCGCGCCTGGAGAGCGCCCTGAGCCTGGACATCCGCGCGCGTGCGGCGGCCATCCACGCCGACGGCCGGCTGACCCTGGAGGACGCCGTCTTCCGGCTGCCGGGCGTGCCCGGGCCCGCGGGCGAGCTCCTGCGTGTCGAGCGGGTCGTGGCCGATGTGGACTGGGGGGCGACGCTCGGCGGCGCCGCGACCGTGCGCGAGATCGTGATGTTCGCGCCCGTCGTCCGCGTCAGCCTCTCGCGCTCGGACGAGACGATCAACCTGGGCGAGCTGACCGTCCCCTCCTCGGGCGCCGGCGGCCTGGGACCGCTCCCCATCCTGGTGGCCAAGGAGGGACTCGTCGAGCTCGGCGAGCACGACGGGGAGCGGTACACGCCCCTCAA
The DNA here is from genome assembly GCA_964459825.1 of uncultured Phycisphaeraceae bacterium. Taxonomy (GTDB): domain Bacteria; phylum Planctomycetota; class Phycisphaerae; order Phycisphaerales; family UBA1924; genus CAYWOF01. The sequence goes on from CAYWOF010000021.1 coordinate 13,855, forward strand.
GCGGCTCCCCGTCGAGGGCATGTTCTCTCCCGCCCTCGGCGCGCCGAGCGGGCGGTACCAGTTCGCGCTGCGCGAGCTGACCCCCGACGGGGCCTCCACCGCCGCGCTCAAGCTGCGCGGCGAGCTGGCCAGCGGTCGGGTCTCCCTCACCATGGAGAACTTCTCGCTCGACGACTGGCCCGCCGAGTGCGTCCCCACGCTGGTGCGCGAGCGGTATCGCGACCTGGGACTCGAGGGGAGCGTCGGTCGCGCCGCCTTCGAGTACGACCCCGACGCGGGGCTGACGGCCCGCCTGGAGCTCGATCGCGTGGGCATGAGCCTGCCCATCCGCGCCCTGGACGGCGCCCCCGCCGGGAAGTTCCTGCGCATGCAGGACAACAGCGGCACGGTCTCGTTCTCCCCCCGGGGCATCGAGGCCCGGGTCCACGGGCTGATCGAGGACCTCCCCTACGACGTGGCGCTGGACTACCGCGGCCTCGACGAGAACGCCCCCTTCACCTGCGAGTTCGTGAGCGAGGGGTTCCGCGTCGATCAGAACCCGGACCTGCTCCCTTACGCGCCGGAGGTCGTCCGGTACCGCCTGAGCACCTTCTCCTCGCCCACCGCCGAGCTCACGACCCGCATGACCGTCCGGCGCGACGAGCCCACGCCCGACGGTCCGGCGCCGATCCGCGTCAGCGGCACGATGGAGGTGAGCCACTGCACCGCGGCGTTCGACCGCTTCCCCTACACCTTCACGGACATGTCCGGCACCGTGCGCTTCGACGACGAGCGGATCGACATCCTCCACGTCGAGGGTCGCGCCGACTCGGGCGCCCGCCTGACGGCGCACGGCTTCATCAGCCCGCTCGACGACACGGCCGAGGTGGACATCTCGGTGGAGGTGCGCGGGGCGCCCATCGACCAGACGCTCCGGGAGGCGTTCCCGCCGGGCCAGGGCCGGATGGTCTCGGCGCTCTTCAACACCGAGCGGTACGCCGAGCTGCTCCGCGCGGGGCTCGTCCGGCCCGCGGGGACCGCGCCCGGCATCGCGCGCGAGATCGCCGACCTGCGCGACCGCCTGGCCCGGGCGGCCGACGGGGCCGGGGCGGCCACGCTGCGCGAGCGGGTGGACGCCCTCGAGGCGAGCCTCGCCGTTCCGGAGTTTGACCTCGGCGGGCTCGTCGATGTCGACATCCACGTCCACCGGCCCCGAGGTGCCGAGGTGGAGTGGCGCACCAACATCGATGTCCGCATGGCCGACGTGGGTCTGGTCCCGGAGCACTTCCCCCTGCCCGTGCGCGCCCGCGACGTCCGGGCCGAGGTGATCAACGACCGGGGCCGGCTGATCGGGGGCCGGTTCGCCGGGATCGACGGCGGGGAGGCCTCCGTGGAGGCGACCTTCGTCCTGCCTCCGCGCGGGGGGGGCGCCGGAGCGCTCCGCCCCGACATCACGATCACCGCCGCCGGACTGCCCATGTCCGATCGGTTGATCCACGCCCTTCCCGGCGCCGGCGTGCCCACGCCCGGCGATGGCGGCTCGTACGCCAAGCACTACCTGCGCGCCCTCCACGCCACCGGTCGTGCCGATGGCACCGTCCGCATCGCCACGCGCGACCAGACGCCGGACGCCGGCATCGGGTACGACGCCGACCTGGCGATCAGCGCGGGCGCCGTCCGACCGCGGCGCGGCGCGGGGTCGGTCGAGTCCGCCCGGCACCTGGTGATCGGCGGTATCACCGGCCGTCTCGTGGCCAGCGAGACGGACGTCCATCTCCAACTGGGCTCGACCGAGGCCCGCCTGGATCTCGACCTCGACGCCGTGCTGGCGGCGGGCGAGCCGCGGCGCGAGCCGTCGCTGCTGGCCACGATCGGGGCCCAGGGGGTGGACATCGCCGAGCCCATCGAGGCCCTCGTCGCGGTCTTCTCCGAGCCGGCCGCCGGGCGCCTGGACGCCCTCCGGGCCGACCACCGACCCGCCGGCCGGGTCGATGCCGCCGTTCGCGTCGCCTCGCGGGCCGGCGCGCTCACGGAGCTGACCGTCGCCCTGAGCGACCCGTCCGACGTGGCGTTCGACGCCATGGGAGGGCGGATCGGCGTGGGGGGCGCGACCGGGCGTGCCGTCATCTCGGCCGTGGACGGCACCACGCTCACCTTCGACGGTGCGGCCGGCCCCATCGAGTTCGAGGGGGAACCCTTCGGCAGGGTCGAGCTGGGCGGCGTCATGATCCTCGCGCCCGCACGCGCGGGGCCGCCGGCGCCATCCGGCCTGACCATCGGTGTGGAATCGGGCCGCCTGGGCTCGGCCCTCGCCCAGCGCATCCTCGAACGGCAACTCACGCCCGAGCGATCGCGAGCCCTGGCATCGATCCAGCCCGACGGGCTGTTCGACGCCGCGATCCGTGTGGACTGGCCGATGGCCCCCGGAGCAGAGGGCGCGGGCCCGGCGCCGGGCGCGCGG
>CAYWOF010000022.1:0-16225 GCA_964459825.1 uncultured Phycisphaeraceae bacterium
CCTCGACGACCGACGCGGGGCCCCCGCCGGTCCGCGCGGGCGCGCTCCCGTGCTTCGAGGCGATCGAGTCGCACGGCCTGGTGTTCCGCCTGACCCAGATCATCGCCTCGTCCACGATCCACGGCGCGGATGAGCTCGGCGGTCGCACGACGCGCGAGCGGGTTGTGAACGTCGCCGGATCGGTCACGGACCCGACGGGATCGCTGGTCTTCCGCGTCGCGGGGTTCGACCTCGTCCGCCTGGTGGCATCGGACGGGCGGAATCTCCTGATCGAGGGCAACGTGGAGGAGCAGTACTACAACCGGCGCGACAACGCCTACGGCCGACCGACTCCATCGCCCGACTCGCCGCGCACGGAGGGATTCTCGGCCGGCGTCCGCCAGCTCGACGCGCTCCCCGCCGGTCTGCGCGAGCTGAGCGTGGTCTGCAGGATCGAGCTCCCGGGCGACACGGTGAGCGTGGACCTGCCCATCCAGACCGACGAGCCCGTCGAGGTCGCGCCCGGCCTGCGGGCGCGCTGCCGGCGCTTCAACATCGAGCGGAACTACTTCCTGGCCCAGGTGGAGTACCGGATCGACTCCGCGTCCCTCGCCCCCGGCCAGGCCCCTCCCGTGGTATTGGGCCTCACGGTCCTCGACGAGGAGAACCAACCCGTCGCCGAGGTGCAGCATGTCCGCGAGACCCCGGCGCGCAACGCCATCATCGGGGTCATCCCCGTCCACGTGCCCCTCAGGGGACTCCAGCCGCGCACGCTGCGGCTGAAGGCCGCCACGAACTGCCGCGAGGTCCGAATCCGGTTCGACGGAATGGACATCCCGCTGGCCGGATAGGGAGTTCCCCGCCCGTCCTCGTTCCGGGGCGCCCGGCGAACGGATCGCGCCCCGGGCGCGAGGGCAGGAGGTGGTGGTCCGTCGAACGCGGGGCGTCTACGCTCCGTCCGTTTCGGCGCGCGCCGCGCGCCGGCCGGATCGACCCGCCATGAGCCCCAAGCCCGCCGCGGAAAGCCGGGTGACCCCCGCGCGAGGGGTCGGAGCGTGCCCCGGAACGGGGTGCCCGCGCTGCGGCTACGCGCTCGAGGGGCTGCCGGGACCCGGCGTCTGCCCCGGGTGCGGCGCCCCGTTCGACGCGCGCGAGCCCGCCGCCGTGGTGGGCGATGCCCCCGCGCGAGCGCTCGACACGAAGCACCCCCTGGTCGAGCTCCTCCAGATCGCCGCGCCCACGGTCGCGACGATGACCTCGTTCACCGCCATGCAGTTTGTCGACGGGCTCATGGTCTCGCGGATCGGGCCCGAGCCGATCTACGTCGCGGCCCAGGGCAACGGCGGCATCGCCGCGTTCGTGCCCATCGCGACGGTCATGGGCCTGGTCACGGTCGTCAACACCTACGTGGCCCAGAACCTGGGCGCCGGGCGCCCGGAGCGCGGCTCACGCTACGGCTGGACCGCGCTCTGGCTGGGGCTCGGCGCGTGGGCGATCCTCCTTCCCTACGCGATCGTCCTTCCCGCTCTGTTTGCCCTGATGGACCACGCGCCGGAGCTCATCCGGCTGGAGAGCGCCTACGGGCGGATCCTGGTGCTCGGGTCGGTCCTCACCCTGTGCACGCGCGGGATCTCGCACTACTTCTACGGCATGCACCGCCCGATGACCGTGCTCGTCGCCTCGCTGGCCGGGAACGTGGTCAACGTGCTCGCCAACTACGCGCTCATCTACGGCGAGCTGGGCTTCCCGGCCATGGGAGTGGCCGGCGCTGCGCTGGGAACCGTCCTGGGCTCGGCGGTCGAGCTGGCGATTCCCGTCGCGGTCTTCCTCTCGCCCGCGTTCGATCGGCGCTACGCGACCCGGGCCGCGTGGCGTCCCTCGTGGGCGCACGTCCGGGATGTCGTCCGCCTCGGCTGGCCCGGGGCGCTGATGTTCGGCAACGAGATGCTCTGCTGGGCCTACTTCATGGTCCAGCTCGTGGGGCGGTTCGGCCCGGCGCACAACACCGCCGGCTGGGTCGCCCTCCGCTACATGCAGCTGGCCTTCATGCCGGCGATCGGCATCTCGATCGCCGTGACGGCGGTGGTGGGGCGGAGCATGGGGGCCGGGCGACCCGACCTGGCCGCGCGTCGCGCCTGGCTGGGTCTGGCCCTGAACCTGACCTACATGGGCCTGTGCGCCCTGGCGTTCGTGATCTTCCGGCGCGAGGCGATCGCGGCCTTCGTTGAGCCGGGGACCCCCCCCGAGGTGGCGCGCGAGGTCATCGAGGCGGGAGCGAGGATCATGGTGCTCGGGGCGGTCTTCCAGCTCTTCGACGCCCTCGGCATCACCTTCATCGCCGCCCTGCGCGGCGCCGGCGACACGGTCTGGCCCGGGGTGGTGACGGTCGTCCTCGTCTGGGTCTGCATCGTCGCCGGGGGGCATGTCATCGTGGAGGTGGCGCCGGAGCTCAAGTCCGTGGGCCCGTGGATCGGGGCCTCGGCGTACATCATCCTGCTGGGACTCTTTGTCTCGGGCCGGTTCCTGGCCGGTGCCTGGAAGGACCTGCGTGTGCTCGAGCACGCCGCAGGGGCCGACGGGACCCCGGCACCGGCGTCTTGAGCCGGAGCCCCCGCGTTCATACAGTTTCGGCCCGCCGCGGCGGGCATCCGGAGTGACGAATGGCCAAGCATGACCCGATGGACATGGTGATCGGAGCCGCCGAAGCCCAGGGGGACTCGAAGGCCGCGGCCAGGCACCTGGAGGCGGCCCGGGCGGCCGAGGCGCAGGGCGACCGCGAGAAGGCCATCGCCGACCTCCGCAAGGCGGTCGCGGCGGACCCGTACAACGCCCAGGCGCTCTTCGAGCTCGCCTACCGCCTCGATCTGGTGGGCGAGGAGGAAGAGGCCATCGCGCTCTACGAGCGGGCGTGCGAGAAGCCGCCGGCGGCGATCAACACCCTCATGAACCTGGCGATCCTGTACGAGGATCGAGCCGACTACGCCCGGGCGGAGCGCTGCCTGCGCCAGGTGCTGGAGACCAGCCCGAACCACATCCGCGCCCGGCTGTTCATGAAGGACGTCCAGGCGAGCCGCGACATGCTCATGGACGATGAGCACGACCGTGACTACGTCAAGCGCCGGGCCCTGATGGACACGCCCGTGACCGATTTCGAGCTCTCGGTGCGGGCCCGCACGTGCCTGAAGAAGATGAACATCCGCACGCTGGGCGATCTCCTGCGGATCACCGAAGCCGAGCTGATGAGCTACAAGAACTTCGGCGATTCGAGCCTGACCGAGATCAAGGCCATGCTCGCCTCCAAGGGCCTCCGCCTCGGCCAGGGCCTTGAGGATGCGCACCGGGCGGCACGCCGCACCATCGCCGACAAGCTCAAGGGCAGCGGGCGCGAGGCCCACCTGAACAAGACCGTGGCCGACCTCCAGCTCTCGGTCCGGGCGCGGAAGGCCCTCCAGCTTCTCAATATCGAGACGCTCGGGGACCTGGCGAGCCACACGGAGGCCGAGCTCATGGGCGTCAAGAACTTCGGCGCCACCTCGCTCCAGGAGGTCAAGGAGCGCCTGGCCGAGTTCGGCCTGGCCCTGCGGACGCTCGAAGAGGTCTGACCGATCCGGGGCGGGGGTGAAGGCTCCCGGGGCCTCCCGGAGGGTCCGGGGTGGGAGGCGGGGCGTCCGTCGCCGTCCAGGGGGCCGCCCGCCGGTCGGGGTCGAAGCCGGAATCTTCTGGCATTGAGACCGGGCGGTCGATATGCTGAGGCTGGACGTGGGGTGTTCCGCCGGTTCTCGGCGGGCGCGTCCGTGACAATGTCGGCCCGGGTTGGTCCGCTGGGTTCGCCCGGGCGCTGGTCGATGCGCAAGCCGCTCGCTTCCCGCGGGCTGGTTCGATCGGGCAGGAGGGAGACATGTCGGCCCGCGGGGGCGAGGCTCGCCGAAAGGAGGGCGCTCGATGCACGAACGTCGAAACACCGCGCTGACGCTGATCCTGGCCGGGGCCCTGCTCTGGGCCGCGATCGCCTGGATCGCCGCCGCGGCCATCCCCCAGATCGATCTCTGGCCCTCGCTCCTGGGCCACCGGATCGCCTCGATTCTGCTGCTGGCCGGGACGGGCGCGGGGCTGGTCTACGGGCTCTACATCCAGGACAAGCTGCCGGACGATCTGCGGCGCCGCACGCTGGGGGAGTACTTCGAGCAGGATGGGATCTGCTTCCTCCCCATGACGCGTGTGGTCGGGCGCGATGGCGAGCAGCGCGCCGAGATCAGCCTGTACTACCAGAACCGGTACGCGGGCCCGGCCGAGATCGTCGTGCACATCCGGCCGCCGGCCGGCGCGCTGCACAGCCACCGCGGCGCGCGCGATGTGCACTTCGCCTTCCGGTGCGAGTCGGGCGCCTTCGGTGTCATCCACCAGCCCATCGCGGTGGCGCCGCACGCGCAGGGGCAGCCCGTCACCGTCGAGCTGGCCGCCGCGGTCCGGTGGCTGCGCTCGCGCGGCGAGCAGCTGCGCTCCCATCGCGGGCGCGCCGTCGGGACCTTCGACGTGGACTGGGCCCTGGCCTACCGGCAGTCGGAGCACGAGCTGGGCGGCGAGATCGAGCTGAAGAACCCCGCGCGGCTGCACCTGCTCCTGCCCGACAACGTGGCCACGGAGATCGAACGCGGCGAGTTCGTCAACGAGGTTCTCGCAACCCCGGCGTGAGCCACGTGGTATCGGTGTGTGGTCGCGCCCGGCGAATCACCGGCGCTGGGCGATCGACCCTACGCGCCGCCGGCCGGTCGACCATCCGAACCGGGCGGCGGCTTGTTCGCAGCCCGAGCGGTGCCCGGCTCGTCCGGCGGGTTCCGTCGCCCGGTCCTGACCTCCTCCGCGTCGAGGCCCGACGACTCCAGCACGCCCTCGTCACGCTCGCCGCTCTGGTGATACCCCAGCCTCGCCTCGGCGTAGCGCTGGGGCGACACGCCCAGGTCGGGCGTCTGGCCCCGCCGGTGCTGGGCGTGCAGGTGGTTCAGGAACGGCACGCACCAGCGGCAGCCGGTCCCCGCGGACAGGCACTCGCTGATGAGCGAGGCCACGGGCGGGTTCTCAACCGCGAGAAACGTCCGGATCTTCCGGAGCGAGACCCGGAAACAGAGGCAGACGTGGTCATCGGGGTTCACCCGGAAGCGTAGCCCCGGGCGCCGACGGCCCGGCGGGGAACGCCCCGCGTTCGATGCAACCCCCGCGCCCAATCTGGGATACGCGGCGATGGACGGGGAGTGTCGCGGTCCGCGCCGGGTGCTATGCCGATTGCGACGACTCGGGCACGCTCGATCGGACGGACTACGCGTGCTTCCAGTCCCGGTTCGCGACGCGTGATCCCTACGCGGACTGCGACCAGAACGGCACACACGATGTCCAGGACTACATCTGCTACCAGACTCAGTTCGCGCGGGGTTGCCAGTAGCCGTTCCGCCTGCGCCGCGGTGGGACTCTGGCGCCGGGCCTGTGTCAGGACGCAGCCCCTGTGGTGCCGAGATGCCCCAGGATGTCGAGGACCCCCTCGGTCTCCGCGTGGGCGGACACGTACGCCGCGCGCGCCCTGAGCTGCTCGTCGGCGTTCGCCGGGCACGCGAAGAAGCCCACGCGCTCGGCGATCGCCAGGTCGCTCATGGTGTCCCCGATCCCCGCCACCCGCGCCCGCGTCAGGCCCGTCGCCGCGAAGAACCGGTCGAGACCCGTCGCCTTGCTCACGTGCGCGAGGTCGCAGTTGATGTAGAACCAGGTGCGCGACACGCGCAGCGGCCAGCCCTCGCGTGCGAACGCCTCGCGCACCCGGCCCTCCATCGACATCAGGAGCGCCGTGTCCGCGTGGTAGAGCGAGATGGACGCGACCTTGCCCGGCTGCATGACCACGCCCCGGGGGCCCAGGTCTCGGCGCACCCAGGCCCGCGCCGCCTCCACCGCTCCCAGGTGCTCCTCCGTGATCCGCGGATCGAGGTCGTAGCGGTTCTCCGCGGGGTGGTAGAGCCACACGCCGTTCTCCGCCACGCACGGGAGCGTCCGGTTCCCGATCAGCCGGCACATCGCCTCCGCGAACGGCTGCGGCCGGCCCGAGCACACCGTCACGACCGGCCGGTCGCCCACCTCCTGCGCCAGGCGGTTGTGCTCGGCCACGCGGGCGAGCCCGCGGGCATCCATCGGGCCCGAGTGCTCGGGCGACAGGCACCCGTCGATGTCGCAGACCACGGCGTCGAACCGGGGCGGGGGCATGGCCGCCGAGTGTAGCGCCACGCCATCGGCCCCCGTCGGATATGCTCCGCCTCCCCGTCCGATCCGCGAACCCGATGCTCGTCCTCTACGCCATCGCGATCTTCGTCTCGGCCGCGCTGCTCTTCGCGGTTCAGCCCATCGTCGGCCGGCTGGTCGTGCCCCACCTGGGCGGCAGCCCCGCGGTGTGGAACACGTGCATGGTGTTCTTCCAGGCGGCCCTGCTGGCCGGCTACCTCTACGCCCACATCGTCTCCCAGCGATTGTCGCGCACGGCCCAGCTCGGTCTCCACGCGATCGTCCTCATCGCCGCGGGCTTGACCCTCCCCATCGCCCTGCGCACGCTCGGCGCGGTGCCGACGGACCGCTCGCCCGTCCTCTGGCTCATCGGGACTCTGGTGCTCTCCGTCGGCGCGCCCTTCCTGGTCCTGGCCACGACCGGCCCGCTGCTCCAGCGCTGGTTCGCGTCCACGGACCACCCGGGGGCGAGAGACCCATATTTCCTGTACGCCGCCAGCAACGCCGGGAGCTTCGTCGCGCTGCTCGGGTATCCGTTGGCCGTCGAGCCGGCGCTCAAGCTGCGCGAGCAGACGGCCGCCTGGTCCGTGGCCTTCTGGCTCTTCGCGATCCTCGCCATCGGCTGCGGCGTCCTGGGCCTGACCCGCGGGCGCGCCGCAGGGCCCCAGGCCGCCGGCACAGCGCCGGCCCCCGGGAGATCCGCCGACCCTATCCCTCTCGTCACGCCGGTGAACCGGCTCCGGTGGGTGCTCCTCGCGGCCGTGCCGTCGAGCCTCATGCTGGCCGTCACCCAGTACTTCACCACCGACATCGCCTCGATCCCGCTGCTCTGGGTGGTGCCCCTGGCGATCTACCTGCTCACCTACATCCTCGCCTTCTCCAAGCGCCAGATCCTCCCCGCCCGCTCGGTGGCCCGCATCGTCCCGATCATCGCCGTCGGTCTGACGCTGACCTTCCTCATCGAGGCCCGGCGTCCGGCCTCGGTGCTGATCGCGCTGCACCTTCTTGGGCTCTTCTTCATGGCCCTCCTGTGCCACCAGCGCCTGGCCGAGTCACGTCCCCCGGCCGCGCGTTTGACGGAGTTCTACCTGCTCCTGGCGGTGGGGGGCGTGCTGGGCGGGGCCTTCAACTCCCTGGTCGCGCCGTTCCTATTCGACGCGGTGGTCGAGTACCCGCTGGGCGTGGTCGCGACCTGTCTGTTCCTGCCGGCGCGGGCGCCGGCGCGCGGGCGTGTCCGGGACCGCATCCTCCTCGTCGCCCTCGCCGGCGTGGGGACCGCGGCGTACGTGGCCGGCGTGCGCGTGGGCTTTGCCGACGCCCTCAACCGGGCTCCGCAGGCCATGCTCGGCCTTCTCTTCGGCGTGCCCCTCCTGGGGGTCTACCTGCTGGCACGCTGGCCGGCGCGCTTCGCCGCGGCCCTCGCCGTGCTCCTGGGCATGGCCGTCTTCTATCCCGTCTCGATCGGGCGGGTGCTCTACACGGAGCGCACGTTCTTCGGCGTCTACCGCGTCGCCGTCAGCGACACGCGCGATCGCATCCAGCTCTTCCACGGCACGACCATCCACGGGTCGCAGTCCTACCAGCGCGTCAGCGCCACGGGCGTTCTGAAGCCGCAGACCTACTACCACCCCACCGGGCCCATCGGCCGAGTGTTCGAGGCCTACCGCGAGGGCCCGCGCCTGGCCCGGGTCGGCCTCCTGGGCCTCGGGGTCGGCTCGCTGGCCGCCTACGCGCGCCCCGGCGACCGCTTCACCTTCTTCGAGATCGACCCGGAGGTCGTGCGCATCGCGCAGAAGAGCCGGTACTTCGGCTTCCTCTCCGCGGCCGCCGGGCGCTACGACGTCACGCTCGGCGACGGGCGCCGCTCGCTGGAGCGAGTGCCCGACGGCGAGTTCGGCCTGCTCGTGCTCGACGCCTTCAGCTCCGATGCCATCCCCACCCACCTCATCACGCGCGAGGCCGTGGAGCTCTACCGGCACAAGGTCGCGCCCGATGGGCTGATCGCCTTCCACATCTCCAACCGCTACCTCGACCTGCGCCCGGTGCTGGCGGGGATCGCCCACGAGCTCGGCCTCGTCGCCTACGTCTGCAACGACGATTTCCCGGGACCCCAGGACCGGGCGATCATCCGCCTGGGCCAGCAGCTGGAGCGCCGCCAGAACGAGGGCGCTCCGCGCGAGGAGCTCGAGGCGATCGCCGAGCAGATCAACGCGATCATGGGCGAGGTCGTCCAGCTCCGCAACGAGGCCAAGGAGTCCTCGCTCTGGGTCGTGCTGACCGGCGCGCCGGCGAACTTCGAGCCCCTGGCCCACCGTCCCGAGTGGGTGCGCCTCGAGCACCACGCCGAGGACCCCCACTGGACCGATGACTACTCCAACATCCTCGGTGTCTTCCGCTGGAACTGATCCTTCCCCCCCCGGGGGCCGGCTGGAACCGGCGGGCGTCTCCCCGGGGGGCCGGGGGTCCATAAACTCCGGGCATGAGGATCTGTCCCGAGTGCGGGGCACCGATCCGGGCGCGAGGGGCCGTCGCCTGCTCCGCCTGCCGCGCCTGGCTGCTCACGGGCCACGAGGTCGGCCATCTGCTGCGCTGCCTGCGCGCCGGGACCGGCCCGCGCTCGTGCGTGGTCTGCGGCTGGCGCTTCGCGGGGCGAGACCGGGCCGACCGGTGCCCGCGCTGCGCCTCCCGGACGTTCCGGCCCGTGGCGCCGGCGCCGGCCACCGGCGGCGCGTGAGGCGCTCGCCCGCTATGCTGCCCCGATGCCCCGCCTGGACTACGTCACGGCCGGCGAGTCGCACGGGCCCGCCCTGGTGGCCATCATCTCGGGCCTGCCCGCCGGGCTCGAGATCAACGCCGACCTCGTCAACGCCGAGCTGGCCCGGCGCCAGGGCGGCTACGGGCGCGGCGCCCGCCAGCGCATCGAGAAGGACAGCGTCGAGTTCCTCGCCGGCCTTCGCCGGCAGCGCACGCTCGGGTCGCCCGTCGCGGTCCGGATCATCAACCGCGATGCGCGCCTGGACGATCCCGCCCGCACCCCGCCGGTCCACCGCCCGCGCCCGGGCCACGCGGACCTGGCCGGGTCCATCAAGTGGCTCACCACCGACTGCCGCGGCACGCTCGAGCGCGCCTCGGCCCGCGAGACCGCCGCGCGCGTCGCCGCCGGCGCCGTGACGCGCAGCCTCCTCGGGGTGCTGGGCGTCGAGTGCTTCGGGTTCGTCCGCTCGATCCTCGACCAGTCGGCCGGCTTCGACGTCGCGCCGGCGTCCTGGCGGGGGCTGCGCGACCTGCGCGACGCCAGCGAGACCTACTGCCCCGATCCCGTCGTCACGGCGCGCCAGTGCGACGCCATCCGGCGCGCCAAGACCGACAAGGACACGCTCGGCGGCCTCATCGAGGCCCATGTCTTCGGCTGCCCCCCGGGGCTCGGCTCCTGCATGGACTGGCGCGACCGCCTCGACGCGCGCCTGGCGGGCGCGGCCATGGGCATCCAGGCCATCAAGAGCGTCGAGATCGGTCTCGGGCGCGAGGTCGCCTCGCGCCCCGGCTCGCGGGTGCACGACCCCATCGGCTTCGACGCCGCGCTGGTCGAGACTCCCTCCCTGGGCTTCACGCGCCCGAGCAACCACGCGGGCGGCCTGGAGGGGGGCATGACCAACGGCCAGCCCGTGGTCGTGCGCGCCGCCATGAAGCCCATCAGCACGCTCCTGCGCGGGCTTCCCAGCGTGGACCTCAACACGCGGGCGCCCGAGCCGAGCACCTACGAGCGCTCCGACATCTGCGCCGTCCCCGCGGCCAGCGTGGTGCTGGAGAACGTGGTCGCGTTCGAGATCGCGCGGGCCGTGTGCGACAAGTTCCCCGCCGACACGCTCGACGAGCTCCGCCTGGCGTGGAGCGGCTACCTGCGCCTGGCGCGCATGCTCCCCCTGGCGCCGCCGACGCACACCATCGCCTGAGGCGCGGTCAATCCTCCTCGGCCCTGGGCTTGTACGCCGCCACCACCTCCGCCTGGATGTGGGGCGGGGTGTGCTCGTCGTGGCTGTACTCCATGGAGTAGGACCCCTGGCCGCCGGTCATGCTCTTGAGCTCGTTGGAGTAGTTGTGCAGCTCGCCGAGCGGGGCCTGCGCCCGGAGGATGCACGAGTCGGCCCCGACCATCTCCGTGTCCTGCACCCGCCCCCGCTTGGTGGAGATGTGGCCGGCGAGGTCGCCGAGGTACTTGCTCGGCGCCGTGACCTCGATCCTCACGTACGGCTCGAGCAGCTTGGGGCGGGCCTTCTGCACCGCGTCGATGAAGGCCTTGCGCCCCGCGGTCACGAACGCGATCTCCTTGCTGTCCACGTCGTGGTACTTGCCGTCGTAGAGCGCCACGCGGATCCCGGTCATGGGGTACCCCGCGATCGCCCCGTCCCCGATCACCTGGCGCACGCCCTTCTCCACCGCCGGCCAGAACTGGCGCGGGACCGTTCCGCCCACCACCTCGCTGGCGAACTCGAACCCGTCCGGGTGGTCGGCCGGCAGCGGCTCGATGCGCAGGTAGACCTCCCCGAACTGGCCCGCCCCGCCCGTCTGCTTCTTGTGCCGGTGGTGCCCCTCCGAACGCGCCGTGATCGTCTCCTTGTACGCCGTCTTGGGGGTGCTGGTCAGCACCTCGATCCCGAACGACTTCTTGAGCCGGTCGATCATCACCCGCAGGTGCATCTCCCCCAGCCCGCGCGCCACCGTCTGCTTGGTCGCGGCGATCCGCTCCACCACGAAGCACGGGTCCTCCTCCATCAGCTTGGCGCAGGCCGAGGCGAACTTGGTCTCGTCCGCGTGGTTCTTGAGCTCGATCGCCAGCCCGAACATGGGGCGCGGGATGGCCAGCGTCGCCAGGCGCAGCGAGTCGTGGTCGTGGCTCTCGTGCAGCACCCCGTTGAACCGGAGCTCGTCGATCTTGCTCACGGCGCCGATATCGCCCGGCCCGATCTCGTGCACCTCCACCGAGTCCTTCCCCTGGCTGCGGAAGAGGTGGCCGATCCGCAGCGGCTTCTTGTGGTCGTTGAGGAACAGCTCGCCCTTGTGGCGCACCACCCCCGAGTGCACCCGGAAGAACGCCAGCTTCCCCACGAAGGGGTCGGTCGTCACCTTGAACACGTGGGCGATCGCGGGGGCCGCCGCGTCGGCCTTGGGGTGGAAGGGCCGCTGCTCGCCGTCGGCGCCGGTCAGCTCGAACTCGCCCGGCGAGACCTCCAGCGGGTTCGGGCACAGGTCCGCGAGGATGTGCAGCAGGTCCTCCGCGCCCGCGCCCGTCTTGGCGGAGACGAAGCAGATCGGGATGAGGTGCCCCTCGCCCAGGGCCTTCTCGAAGGCCGCGTGCACCGCCCCCGCGTCCAGGTCGTCCCCCTTCTCCAGGTACTGCTCCGTGAGCGCCTCGTCCACCTCGACCACCTGCTCGAGGATCGCCTTGTGCGCCTCCTCCACCGAGGAGAAGTCCGTCTCGGTCTCCGCGGTCTTTTCCATCACGTTCACCACGCGGGTCGCCCCCGCGGCCGGCAGGTTGATCGGCAGGCACGCCGACCCGAAGGTCGCGCGCAGGCTCTCGACCAGGCCCGGAAGGTCCGCCTCGTGCATGTCCATCTTGTTGACGATGATCAGGCGCGGCAGGCCCCGCTCCCCCGCCGCCGCCATGACCCGGCGCGTCACGCTCTCGATCCCCCGCAGCCCGTCCACCACCACCGCCACCATCTCCACCGCGGGCATCGCCGCGATCGCGTGGCCGAGGAAGTCCGCCAGACCGGGCGTGTCGATCAGGTTGATCAGGCGCCCGTGGTGCTCCAGGTGCAGCGGCACCGCCGAGAGCGAGTGCTTGACGTGCTTGGATTCCTCCGTCCAGTCGCTGATCGTGTTCCCCTCCTCGACCGTCCCCATCCGCTTGGTCGCGCCGGCCGTGAAGAGCAGCCGCTCCGCCAGGGTGGTCTTCCCGCTGTACGCGTGCCCGGTCAGCGCGATGTTCCGGATCTCGGAGGGGTTGCGTGCCGCCATAGGTGTGGGTCTCCCTTTGCTCTGTCCCCGACCCTCCCGCCGGCACCGGCGGCTGCGGACCCGCGCCCATCCCGCGGAGGAGTGGGGGGCGGAGGCCCCGGCGCCGATCCGTCGGATTCGGGGGCCCCAAGTGTAAGGGCTTCGCGGGCTTGTGTCGCCCCCGGTCCACGCCCGGCCCGACCCTACACTGGCCCCCGATGGCCCAGATCGTCACCCGCTTCGCCCCCTCCCCGACCGGCCACCTCCACGTCGGCGGCGCGCGCTCGGCCCTCTTCTGCTGGGCCTACGCCCGGCGCGCCCGCCTCGACGGCCACGATGGGCGCTTCATGCTCCGCATCGAGGACACCGACCAGGCCCGCTCCAGCGATGAGTCGGCCCGCGGCATCCTCGAGGACCTCGCCTGGCTCGGCATCGAGTGGGACGATGGGCCGGAGCTGCCCCGAGAGGGGCCGAGGGGCCGAGGGGCCGAGGGACAGGGCGGCGCCGCGATCGGGGGTGATCCGCGCCGGGTTGGGCCGTTCTTCCAGGCCCGGCGGGTGGCGTTCTACAACCGGTACATCGACCGTCTGATCGGGGCGGGGCGGGCGTACCCGGCGTTCGAGTCCCCGGCGGACCTGGACCGGCTCCGGCGCGAGGCCGCGGCCGCCCGGCAGACCTACCGCTACGACCGCTCGGTCATGTCCATGGACGAGCGGCTCGGCCGGATGCGCGCGGGGGAGGCGCACGTGGTCCGGTTCGTGGCGCCGACGGACGCGGTGACGGTGCACGACCAGGTGCTGGGGGATGTGACGTACGCCGCGGGGGAGATGGACGACTTCGTGATCCGCAAGGCGGACGGCTTTCCCACGTACCACTTCGCGGTGGTGATCGACGACGAGCTGATGGGTGTGACGCACGTGATGCGCGCCCAGGAGCACCTCAACAACACGCCGCGTCACGTGGCGCTGCAGCGGGCGTTGACGCGCGACGCGGCGGACGCCACGCCGGAGCGGCCGGCGGGGGCGCCGTTCCGCACGCCGGTGTACGCGCACATGCCGCTCATCTTCAACATGGACGGTTCGAAGATGAGCAAGCGGGACAAGGCCAAGGCGGCGCGCGTCGCGGCCAAGGCGGCGATTGCGGCACCGCCCACCAAGGCTAGTGGCATAGGCGTCGCGCCTGTGTCTGCTCCGGCTTCGCTGGCCACCCTCGCGCAGGCCATCGGCCTTCCCGAGCCGGATTTCGCCGCGTTCCTCAAGGGCGACAACGACTCGCTCGACATCGCCGAGCGGGTCGCGAGGCATCTGGGGCTCGCGCTCCCCGAGATCGAGGTCTCGGACTTCCGCGCGGCGGGCTACCTGCCCGAGGCGATCGTGAACTTCCTGGGCCTGCTCGGGTGGTCGCCGGGACTCAAGGATGCCCAGGGCAAGGACGTGGAGAAGTTCGACACGACGTTCCTGGCCGAGCACTTCTCGATCGAGCGGATCGGGAGGACCAACGCCAAGTTCGACCGGGTCAAGCTGCTGTCGTTCAACGCGGACGCGATCGGGGCGCTCACGGATGCGGAGTTCATCGCGCGCTGGCGGGCATGGGCGGCCGAGTTCGACGCGGAGGCCGCGGCCGGGCTGACCGACCGGCAACTGGGGTACCTCGCGCCCGCGGCTCGGCCCCGGTGCAAGACCCTGCGCGACCTCTCGCAGGTCGCCCGCTTCGCGCTCGTGCCGGATGACGGCTTCGATTACGACGCCAAGGCCGTCGAGAAGGCCCTCAAGAAGGGCGAGCCTTCGGGCCTGGCCCTCCTGCGCGAGGTTCGTCCGGTCCTCGCCGCGATCGATCCCTTCGAGCCCGCCGTCCTCAACGCGGCCATCGAGTCCTTCGCGAGCGCCCGCGGCGTGGGCATGGGCGCCATCGCCCAGCCCATCCGCGTGGCCCTCACCGGCACGACCGTCAGCCCCCCCCTGGGCGAGACGCTGGCGGTGCTGGGGCGAGAGGCGGCGATGCGGCGGATCGAGCGGTGCCTGGCGACCGTTGCTCCAACGCCCCCACGCGTGTGATATGAGATACCGACGGAACGCGCGCGCGGGTGGGCACGCGCGCATGAGGGTGATTCCGCCCAAGCCCAACGCGGGGAATACGGCACTCCAATAATGCGCCATGGAGCAGACCAATCCATCCAGCGCCTGGTACCCCTTCGTGTGGGTCGATCCCGAGCGGATGGGCGGCGAGCCCTGCTTCCGCGGGACGCGCCTGCCGGTGCGGCTCCTCTTCGAGTACCTCGGTGACGGGCGGACGGTCGAGGAGTTCATCGACGCGTTCGACGGTACCCCCCGCGAGATGGTGCTGGGTGTGCTCGAGGTGTCGGCGCGCGAGCTGGAGCGCGATGCACGGGGACGCGCGGGGGACCGGGCCGCGTGAACGTCCTGTTGGATCACTGCGTCCCGCGCGGGTTCGCAAGGCTGCTCACGCCACACACCGTCCACACGGTCGCGGCCATGGGCTGGGAGGCCCGCCGTAACGGCGAGCTGCTCGCGGGGGCAGCCGCAGAGTTCGGGGCGTTCGTCACGGTCGACCGCAACCTGCGGTTCCAACAGGATGTCGGCGAACTGCCCCTGGCGGTTGTTACGCTCGTGGCCGTGAGCAACCGGATGGAGGATCTGGCGCCGCTCGCGCCGCGTGTGCTCTCGCTTCTGGGCGCGGGAGTCCAGCGCCGGGCGTATCGCATCGGCCCTTGAACTTCGCCGGTTGAGCGATGTGGTTCAGGTCGCGAGCGCGTCCGGGTTGCGGAGATCCACTGGACGCTCGACCGTCGGACGGCAAACGGCGATCCCGCCCGGGCGAAGCGGACGGTCCATGGCCGATCGGCTCAGGCCGGTGATCTGGCAGTCCAGAGATCGACCTGCCCCGCATCGAAGAGTCGGCGCGCGAACTCGGCCGGCGTCTCACCATCGGTCCGGTCAGCCTCGTGCGACACCTGATTGGGAAGCGAAGCCCCATGCCCAACCACCGGCGGGGGCGGGCTCTCGTGTAACAGTCCCGTCACAAGGCCCGCGAACCGGGAACCCGCCGCCCCCTCGGGGAGTATCACTCAACTGTCCGACCGGCTCTCGCCGAAAGGTCCCGTATGGCCAGGACCCTCCCCCTCGGCATCCTCGACCACGTCCGCATCGCCTCCCCCTGCCCCATGCGCTGGGAGCACATGAGGCCCGTCGATGGCGGCCAGCGCACCCGCCACTGCGAGCGCTGCCAACTCAACGTCCACAACCTCTCCGACATGACCCGCCCCGAGGCCGAGACCTTCCTCGCCGCCCGCGTCCCCGGCCAGCGCATCTGCGGCGTCTTCTACCAGCGTCCGGACGGGACCATCCTCACCCGCGATTGCCCCGTCGGCCTCCGTGCTGCGCGCCAGCGCCTCGTCCGACTCTCGTCCCGAATCGCCGCCGCCATCATCCTGCTCATCACGGGCGCGGTCCTCGCCCGCCCGCGCGACCGGGATGTGTGGCGTCCGGGCCTCGCGCAGACCCGCCCGTTCCTGAATCTCATGGCGTGGGCCCGCGGTCGCGCCGCCCCCGCGCCCATCTTCCCGCAGATCGCCGGCGACCTGTGCATCCCCGCGCCGCCCCCCGTACCGCTCCCCGCGCCGCCGCCCGCGCCCCCCGCGCCCCCCGCGCCATGAGGTGAACCCGTGGTGAGATTCCTCGCTGGCTTCGCGGGCGCCTGGGGCGCGCTCCTCATCTGGGCCCTGACGGACCGGCGCGACTTCTACTGGCCCGACGCGGTCGGCGCCCAGTGGGCCCTCGTCGCCGCCAAGCTCCTGGGCGTTCCCATCGCCGCCGCCTGGCTCGTGGTCGAAGCCGTGCAGCATCGGCGCCCGCGCCGCGCCTTCGACCCGCGCGTGCGCTCGCGCACGCCCCTCCTGGCCGGGCTCGGCGCCGGGCTCCTCGCCGTCGCCCTCACATCGGCGGTCTTTGTGGTCTTTGCCGGCGGCCTG